>CAJXVQ010000270.1 GCA_913060685.1 uncultured Verrucomicrobiales bacterium | reverse complement strand
GGGCTCGGAGATGTGTATAAGAGACAGGGCGAAGCCTCGCCCTTCGCTGCCGCCTCTTCGATAAACTCGGTCAACTTTCGCGCATTGGCCTCTTGTGACGCCAGCAGTTCTTTCCGCTGTCTCAGCGCCAAAATATCAACGAGCGCCTTCCTCGCCTGCCCCACAATGAGGCGCTCGGCATCACGAACTTCAGCCCTCGCAGCCTCCACCAAAATCGCAGACACCCGCTTTTCCAGGACCAAGCGATTGGTCCGGGGGAACTTCTTCGAAATCCCCACCGTAAACATAAAGTCCTCGAAGCGCTGGCTCGTTTGAAAACCAATTTCAAGAGCCGGGTTATTAAGAACGCCTGCGCTCTCCAGCTTGCCACCTGCCTCCGCAACCAAGCGCCGAGCCGCCGCAAGACTAAGATTATTCTCGCGAACCTGATCCGGAAGCGAGGACATGGAGACTTCCAGCGCATCAGGCGACTGCGGAATGGTCGCCTTCAAGGCTGCCTGATGATGGCTTACCGGACGCACTTTTACGATCGGAAGATTACCGGATGATGGGTCCGCACAGGACCAGAGAATAAGAGGAAAAAGTAAAAAGGATGATTTCATGACGGAAAGGGTCAAAGAGGCCTCGCGGCCGAATAAAAAAGAGAGACACCCGCCCAACGGGCGACGTGAAGACAAGCTCAAGATGACAAAGAGCCACCGAGCTAAAAGAAGATGATCAGAGTCTCAAAACCCCATCACGCCGGAAAATCGGCAGCCCCGGGGGCGGAGGATCATGCTCCGGCAAGTCCACGCTGAAAAGCTTCCGAATCGGAAGGACAACCAGCGGTTCACAAATGAAATCCTCGGCGAGTCTGACCACAGGAGGATTGTCGAGATGAAGCGGGCTCCATTGAAAATCACCGGTGTCTACCGTCACAAATTCATGATCCTCTTCGCAAGGAACCGGGACCGGAAGCTCTTCATGCCCACAATCATAATGGCAATCCAACTCGACCAGGTGCTCATCCACGAAGACCGTATCTTCAGTCACACAATATCCCAAAACAGGCGAGTGCAGGCCGATGACCATCGTCATGACCGAAAGGAAAAACAGAGCTGACAGCTTCCTTAACACTGGTTGCACTCTAGCAGAACCCTTTCGTCAGTCAACACCCGGAAAGATCCGGGCACTTCAAGTTTCCCCTCAAAGCAATGTCTGCTAGCATCCGGGAGTGCACTTTTTCTGGATCCTCATTCCCTTCATCCTGGCATCGTGCTCTGTCCGGATCGAACAAGCGGCCCTCGAAACCACCAAGATCGGGCCACCTAAAATCGATTGGCAGATCTGGACTCCCTCCACCTTCAAAAAAGACACCGTCGAGCTAAATCCATTCCTCCCCAACTTCCTCCAAATTCCCGGCGGAGAGGTCGCCACCTACTCCCCCCGACCCGATGGCTCCGAGCACTTTGCGATCATTAGCAAACGCGAGCAAAACGCGAAGCCTGGCATCTTTCAACTCCGCCAGAGCTTCCTCCCCATCTCGATGTTTGCCGGGCCGAACCCTCTGACTCCAAACACCAATGAGCTCATCTCCCACGACCGAAAGTGGATCTTTCCAGCTTACGATTACCGCTCCACTTTTTTCGATCTCTACCCCTCGCGCGCGGAGCAAGCCAAAGGTCTCTTGGTCTATCACACCTCCATCATGCTGCTCTCGCTTGCGGAAAAGCAGGTCATCGGGAAATTCTGCAAGAAAGGCTGGAACGTCCTTGTCGGACTCCCACCCGATAGCCTCTACCGCAACAAAATCCCCGCCCCCATGTCGAAAAAAGGAACTCTTCAAAACGCCGCCCAACTGGTCGCCGAGGACATGGACCGGCATTACCTCGAGCAAGCACACACCACCCGCATCGCTCTCCGCTATCTCGCCAAAACCCGCCCCGATTGGCTCACCGGCAAGCGCGTTCTCATGGGAACCAGCGCCGGCACTTTTGGACTCCCGGCTGAAGCCCTCATGAATCCCGGCTGGGATGCCCTGATCATCGTCAGCGGCGGGACCAACCTCCTCTCACTTTACGAATCCGGTTCCGCCGGGCTCTTCACCGACGCCCTGAAATGGATCGAGGATGCCCGTCAGGATCCGCCGAAACAAGTGAGCAGGATCTATACCGACGAGGAATACCACGAGATCTATCGCCGGGCTGCCACCATGACCAAATACCACTCAGGTGCCCTCGCACCCCTGCTTCGCGATCAACGCATTCTCATGATCGCAGGCACGATCGATCACATCATGCCGGACACCCAGGCCCTCGGCCTCCATCGAGCCCTCGGCAGCCCCGAACGCTGGACCGCGCCCCTCGGCCACCACCTCATCGCCCTTCAGCTCATCCTCGAAGTCGATCGCATCGACCGCTGGATCATGAATCCACAATTTGCTGAAAAAACGCCCTGAGAAATCCTTGGGAATTAAAAGCGCGACCTATTATAGAACCTCGCCGCTGGAAACTTTCACCACACAGAATCATCAGGGCCCTGCAGCCAATCGACCCGGCACTCTAATGCTAAAATTCATGCATTTCTTAATGGCACGGAGGTGGGAAATAAGCTATTCTTGAATAGTCGTAAGCAACTCGACGTTTAAAAATCACATGAAAACCATTCAGATCCTAGCGGTCGGCCTTACCGCTGGAGCCCTTACTCTCGTCTCATGCTCACCCATTCCCTCGCCCCCTTCGCCAAATTATGACTTCGGCGGAGGATACCCCTATACCGCTCCTGTCCCTGCTCCTGTCCCTGCTCCTGTCCCCGCTCCTGTCCCTGCTCCTGTCCCCGCTCCTATCCCTCCCGCGCCAACCACCAACTATCCTACCGCCCATCCCAGCGCGACCCCAGGCGTCGTGATCAGTCCTCACAAGCCTTATAACAAGGTCAGAGTCACCGGCATAGATCCCGGAGCGCTCGCCACCGACCCAACCACCGGTAAGATCTTCGTGGTCCCACAGTAGATTGCTTTCGCCCGGAAGAGCCAGAAAGCGAGATTGAATAGATTCCGAGGATCCGGCTTTTCGGCGGTCGGCTTCTAGATCTTCTTCAGCGACCCGGTGGAATCACCAAACCGCTTCGTGTTCACGCCGAACTCATTGAGCATTCTCACGTAGAGATTGGAAAGCGGCACTTCCTCGCCAAGGTCGACATGGCGGCCGGTCTCGAAAGCCCCTCCCCCATTCCCCCCAACGATAACGGGAAGATCGCTGTGGCTGTGACGATCACCGTCGGCAATTCCACTTCCGTAGACGATCATCGAATTGTGAAGCAATGACTTCCCATCGACATCCTCGGTCGTCTTCATCTTGTTCATGAAATACGCAAGTTGCTCGATGTAGAATTGATCAATCTTCTGAATCTTGTTGAGGTTATCTTCCTTGCGCTTGTGATGGGAAAGATTGTGGTGTCCTTCCGAAACACCGATCTCGCGAAAGGAGCGGTTGCTTCCGTCATGCGCCAGGAGAAAGGTCGAAATCCGGGTGCTGTCGGTCTGAAATGCCAGGACCATCATATCCATCAACAGACGCATGTGGTCTTTATAATTATCGGGCTTTCCTTTCGGAGAAGGAACACCCGGATCAATCGGAGCCCCGAGCGTTTCACTTTTCTGGATCTGGCGCTCGATTTCGCGGACACCGGTCAAATATTCATCGAGCTTGTGCTGATCATTGCGGCCGAGGTGCTTGTGCATCGCCTTGGCATCATCCGAGATAAAATCGAGAATCGACTTCCGGGTGGATCGCCGCTGGGCCAGGCTCTTTGCCCGTTCCTCGGCGGAACCCGCTCCAAAGAGGCGCTCGAAAACCAAACGAGGATTACCCTCGGGCGTATTTGGCTGATTCTCGGAACGCCAGGAAAGGTTGAATTGATAGGCACAGGAATATCCGGAATCACAACGACCCGACTTACGCACCCCGTCGCAGGTCAACTCGAGAGAGGAAAGACGGGTCTTGTCCTGCACCGCACGTGCCGCGATCTGATCCACCGAAGTTCCCACCTTGATATCCGCACCCGAGGTCTTCTTCGCCCGCTGTCCGGTCAAAAAGGTGGCACTACTGCGAGCGTGGTCACCGGCACCGTCTTTGCCTGCCGTGGCATGCTTATGGGCAAAGCCCGAATAAATCTGCATGTCACCCTTGAGTGACTCGAGAGCCGACATGCTCTTCCCAAGCTTGTAATTGGCACCCTTACCCTCTGGCTTCCAGTGCTCAAGGTTGACTCCGTTTGGAATGTAAAGATACGCCATCCGGAGAGGACTCCCCTTGGCCGTGGTGGCGATCCCCCCGGTCGTGGCAGCAGCCAATGGACCCAGCGACTCCAAAGCCGGAAGACCGACAGCGGCCCCAATTCCTCGCAGAAACTTGCGTCGATCCAATCCCGTCCGGTGGTTCATGGCCTAACATACGATGAATCCTCAGGATTTCTCGCAATAATTCCGCTCATTGAATCCCTTCAAAACCCAGGAGAATGACGGCAGGAAAACAGGACATTCCCATCCACCCAAGCTGCCATCAAAAAAAGCGGTCTCGTTATTTGAGAATCGGATCGAGCCAAAGCCCCCAGTCGGACCCCGTCCCATCAGAAGTCGGATCCACCACGAGTTCGAGCAACTTCACTCCGGAAACCTTCACCTCGTAGTCCACCAAACCTCCCGATTTGATCACCTTCGATTTCCACAAAGTCTTCCCATCGCCTTTGATTTCGAAACGAACCGACCCGCCTTTGCCTGAGGCCATCCCTGCCTTGCCTGAAAGCGACTTCCAGCCTCCTCCAAGATCATAGCTGTGTTTCGCCGGAGCGTGGGCATAGATCCCCCTCTCAAAAATCTCCCCTCCTGCCTCAAGAAGAAATGGAGGCTCCGGAATAAAATCATAAGCCGGGCGACCCCATCCCACTTTTGCCGACGATGACTTGAACGAAGTTAACGGGGCCGGGGATTTTCCTCCTCCATCTGCCGGAGTCTTTTGGGCCGATCTCCCTCTAGCGAGCACATTCCCCGCAATCGTTTTTGCCTTCCCATCAGGCATCTGTCGCACGATCGCCATCGCCTGCTCACGGTCCCGCTTTCCCAATGCTTCCACAAATGGAGCCAGGGCCGACCTCATCTGAAACGAACTCAAATCCGGCACGCCATCGCGCCCCACTTGATAAGGATAGCGAAACTTCGTTTGCGACATCCAACCACCCGTCGAACCGTTGACATGCAGCGGGATTAATCTCAACTCACCCGATTTCCCGGGAACAAGCGCATCCGAGGAAAGCGTGAACCGTCCATCCCCATCGGGGACCGCCGTCATCGTCGTGGCATTGTAATCACTCCCACCATCGGGATCAAAATAGGCCACCACCGCGTAGGCCGGAGGGTCCGCTGTCAGCTTACCGGAAACATGAATCGCCTTTCCTTTGACGGTCATCTTCAAGTCATCGATCGCCGCACTCACCGGGAGATTCATCCCCTTCGTCGAACCCGAGAACTGGGGGTGCGACGCGAGACGCAAGGCATGCGCCAGTGTCAAAAAGGACCCCTTGCCATCGCCTCGTAATTCATCGCCATAGGTCCGGTTCCCCGACCCCATCAGCGCCGTTCCCAGAACCGATTCATCGGACCTTTGCCGACAATGAGGCAAGCCCAAGGCATGCCCCAACTCATGAGCCACCCCACCGATGAAAATAGAATTGTGCCGACCCAAAGAGATCCGACCATATTGACCATCCTTCATCATCGGTTTCTTAAGCGGGAGATTTTTGGTATCAAGCTCCGGCGAATCAAGCTGCCACGCCGTCCCTCCCTGATGATTCCCGCCCGCGTAATAGGGCGACTTGTGAGTAAAGATGAGCTTCTCCGCATCCCACTTCGCCAGGTTGCAAAAAATCACCAGGGTCTCCTTGGAACCATCGATCCCCTTCTTCGCCAAAACCGGCAGACATTCCTTTTTAATCTCATTCCCCGACGACATCCCATACTCCGACTCTGCCTTGAGCCCCTCGATCAGATGAATCTTCACGTGTTCGCCATCCATCGGCAGATTGATGCTTCGAAGCCCAAAACCCAGACGCTTCATCTCTCTTCCATAGAATCCCTGAATATCCTTCATGATCCGGCTCAAGCGGGCCTCATAATCTTCCGGAGCCACCCGCCCTTTCGGCGTCCACAGCACAAAATGCAGCGTCCGAACTGCCTTGCTGGCATTCTCAGCATGCCACCCGTCAAGGATCTTTAAGGCCGCTGCCGCCTTCTCCGGCTCCCCCGGAAGCTGTCCAAAAGCCGCCCCGGTCAATAAAGTTAAAATTGCTGTAAATCTCTTCATGCGATAATTTCGACAATACGAAGCTCTCATCCCAGATCCAGCAGATTTATCACCTTTCGTTTTCCCATCTGGCAGGACATTTTTTGCATCATGCCTGCAACTCCAAACACGGCCCTCGATTTTACAGGGGAGGAAATGACCCATCGCCTCGCTCGCATCCGCCTCAGGATGAAAGAGCTCGAACTCGATGCCGTCATCACCAGCAACTCCGCCAACATCCGCTACGCCACCGGATTCCGGGGTGAACCCGGAACCCTCCTCATCACCCGCCGCGAACTCGTCCTCTTCACCGCCCTCCGAACCCTCCCTTGGGCTCAAAAACAAACCGCTGTCCTCAACTCGCAGATCGAACTCTCCGTCGAATCAGATCCCCACCAAGAAATCACCAAACTCCTCTCGGGAAGCCCGCTCACGATCGGCATCGACCAAACCGCCAGTCACAACACCTTCCTCGCCTGGCAGGAAAAACTCCAACCCCACCAACTCGAAACCACCTCCCTCATCGAGCAAATCCGCCAAATCAAATCCCCCGCCGAAGTCGTCCTCCTCCAGGAATCCCAGCGCATCAACGAGACCACCTTCGAAACCATCCTTCCCAAGATCCGCCCCGACATGACCGAGCGAGGAGTCCAAGGGCTCATCCTCGCCGAAATGGCCCGCAACGAAACCATCGACCGCTATTCCTTCATGCCCATCGTCGCCGCCGGATCCAACTGCTGGGAAATCCACCACCTCCCCGACGACACCGTCATCGGAACTGATCAGATGCTCCTCCTCGACATGGGCGTCTTCTCAAACGGCTACGCCTCCGACATGACCCGCACCATCGCCCTCGGCAAACCCACCCCCCAAATGCGCGACGTCTATCAAGTCGTCCGAGAAGCCCAGTCCGCCGCCATCGCCGCCATCCAACCCGGAATTGGCACCCACGAAATCGACCGCGTCGCCCGGGACATCATCACCGCAGCCGGCTTCGGTGAAACCTTCACCCACGGACTCGGCCACAGCATCGGCCTCGAAACCCACGACCCCGGCCTCGTCCTCTCCAAAAAAGGCCCCGAAAACACCCTTCAACCCGGCATGGCTCTCACCGTCGAACCTGGCATCTACCTCCAAAACAAATTCGGCGTCCGCCTCGAAGACGTCATCATCGTCACCGAAGACGGACACCTAAATCTCACCCACCAGACAACCGAGCTCCTGTCCCCTTCGGGGATGATTTCCCGCATATCCTAGGGGCCCGGTGACGCTCCGGCCTCCCACTTCTCTCATAAAAACGATCACCTCTCTCACCGCCCACTTCCTCACCCAAACATTGCGAGAACAGGCGGCCCGTCATGCGCCCCGCCACAAGCAAATTCCAAGTAACGCCCTCCTGGGCGAGTCCGGGGAAAGACACCGATGAAACTTCTCGTTTGATAGGAGTTCCAACTGCGGACCCGCCCCCCACACGCACGACTCATGACGAAACCCTCACCCCACACCTCATGAAGGCCGGATTTCTCGCTGCCTTCGCATTGATCCTGGCTTCATGCGCCATACCAGACACTCCTCTTTGGAATGAAAAGCGGACTGCCGGCACCGTCCGCATGCCCATGGAAACCGTCACCAAAGTGGTCGTAAAAGGAACCCTCGTATCCATGATCCGCAACCCGGTATCCGGGACACGCAAAGGGCTCTCGATGCTACGGGGACGCTACGAGCTGGCCGCCGAAAGCGTCATGACTCTTAACCGCGTCAACACCTCCCATCAGAAAGCAACATCCATCGATGATCTGCTCGACCGCCTGCACCTGCCCGCTTCCGTTCCCGGAACCGTGGACTACCTCATCGACGGTCAGGCTTTTTTTTCAGATATCGAAACAGAAATCCAAAACGCAACCAAGAGCGTGGACACCAGAGTCTTCATCTTTGACAACGATGACTACGCCGTGAGATTCGCCGATTTCCTCAGGTGGAAAAGTCAGAACGCCTCCTGCCGGGTTTTGATGGACGAACTCGGCTCCATTGCCGCCTGGTGGACTCCACCGGGAAGCGCGATGCCCCCGGATTTCAAATCTCCCGGGTCCATGCCGCACTACCTTCGCAAGGCCAGTCGCGTCAAGGTCCGGGAATCCAAAAACCCTTGGTTTGTCACCGACCACACCAAGGTCTTCTTGATCGATGACCGCATCGGCTACCTCGGTGGCATGAACATCGGCCGGGAATATCGCTATGATTGGCACGACATGATGATCCGGGTGGAAGGACCAGTGGTCATGGAGTTCAAAAACGACTTCGATCACGCCTGGCAACGACAAGGACTGTCTCTTATACACATCTGACGCTGCCGACGATCTACTCTGTGTAGA
>CAJXVQ010000269.1 GCA_913060685.1 uncultured Verrucomicrobiales bacterium | reverse complement strand
CTACACAGAGTAGATCGTCGGCAGCGTCAGATGTGTATAAGAGACAGCGTTCAACGTTCAACTTTGAACGCTCAACGTTGAAATTGCTGGATTGGGGGACTTTGGGACGGATGACGGGTTGGAAGGACCAGTGGTCGGTGTTGACCTCGAGGGTTTTGTCCATTTGACCGGGCCAGATGGCTCCTTCAGCGATCCATGTTGTGAGGGTTTTGATTTGGGCGGGTGAGAGAGGATCGCCTTTGGGGGGCATGGCACTTTCGTGATCGTGGTCTGAGATGACTTCGATGAGAAAGCTCTTTTTAGGATCGCCGGGGACGAGGGCGGGGAGGCCGGAGTCGCCGCCTTTGAGCATGAGGGGGCGTTGGTCGAGGCGGAGGTTGGATTTTTGTTTGTCGGGTCCGTGACACTTGAGGCAGTTGTCGGCGAGGATGGGGGCGATGTCCTTTTCGTAGTCGACGGTCTCTGCGGAGAGGAGGGGGGCGGCAAGGAAGGCCCCGATTAAGAGGAGCTTGTTGATCGTGGTTGTCATGCTGCGTGCGGGTTATCGATGGGTGGATCGGCTTTGCTGATAAAGTCTGGAGATTCTTTCGGTCGAGAGCGCGGATTTGAAAATGGCGAGTTCGTCCATGCGCCCGTTGAGATTGCGGATGGTAAAGTTGGGGTCTTTGCGAAGCGGTTGCCCCCAGTTTCCGATTTCGGCATTGCCAATGTGGAAGGTGCGGATTTCGAATTCGGGTTGGATTTCTTCCCGTGAGACTTCCCCGCCATTGATGAAATGAGACACTTCTCCGGCTTCGGGATCGAAAACGGAGGTGAGGTGCATCCATTGTCCGCTCATGGAGAGGTCCCAGATTTTTGGCGAAAAGTAGACGTGATGGAATCTACTTTCCGGGTGATAGGGAAGATTGCGGTCTTGATCGACCATGACGGAGAGCATGAGTTTCCCGTCTTCGCGGATTTGCCAATGGGGTTCGCCGTTTTCGTAGCCGTCTCCCATGAAAAGGGCGTTGAAGCGACGGTCGAGCGAGTCGATGCGGACCCAGCAGGAAAAGGTGAGGGCGGGGAATTCGCCGGGGAGATTGACGCGGATGCGCGAGCCGGGGCGGCGGAATTCGAAGGCGGACTTGAGATCAGGCCAGCGACCTCCGACAGGTTCGGCGAGGATGATGGTGCCATCGAGATCGGGATTTCTGGGAAGGGAGAGGCTGGGAATGAGATTGGTGTTTTTGTCAGGATCGAAGGTGTAGTAGGCGATGAGCTCCGGGTTCCGGGCCAGAGAGTCGCGATGGTTTTGCCATGAGCGGAAGCCGTTCATCGCTTGTTCGGCGGCGTGGGGACGCAATTTTGCGGTGTCGGGGGTGTTGATTTGACCGGTCTCGAGGCTGGTGATCGGGCCGTTTTGTGGCAGGGTGAGAGCTTCGCCTTTGATGAGGAGTCGTTCTTGTTGATCGTGATGTTTCAGGGAGATCTCACCGTCGAAGACCTCGACCCGTCCTTCGCCATTTTTCACAACGAGGCCGAACTCGGTGCCGAGGTCGATGATCTCGGTGGAGGGGCTGTGCAGTTTGAAGCCGCGCGCTGCGGGCGGGACCTTCATTCGCACCGCTCCTTCATGGCAAACGGCTTCCCAGGCAGATTTGAGGGAGATTTCGGCTGGCCCCTCGATGGTCATGAGGGCACCTGAATAGAATTGAATCTCGGCCGTGCCGGAGGCGAGGCGGAAGCTCTCGGCTCCGAGGGAATCTCCGGAAAGGTGGGTGTCTGAGTTTTTCGACCAAATTGGATTGAAGAGGTCTTTGATGACGGCAAAGCCATTGGCGGATGGAGGGTCGATTTCGCTGGAGTCCACGACTAGCGGTTCCTGTGGCGAGGACCTGCCGAGCCAAAACATGAGGCCGCTGCCGAGGAGGAAGGCGAGGCCTGCCGCTGCCGTGAGGGGGAAGAGGCGGGAAAAAGAAACGATTTTTTTCGAATGGGTGGGCGTCATGCCTTGCCACGATTGGGAGATGTTGCTCCCGTCTTCGCCGAGGTTGAAGAGGGCGTCGTCGAGCGAGAGATAGAGACGGGCGGCTTTGCGAAAGGCGGGGTCCCGGACCATGTGGTCCTGCATGTTTTCGAATTCGCCGGACTCGATGGTGCCATCGAGATAGGTATCGAGCCATTCCTTGTCTTGAGGCGAGAGGCTGGAGAATGAATTGTTCATGAAGTGGGGGGAGAGGATTGACGTGACTCGATACAGTCCATGAGTTTGTGTCTGATTCGCTTGAGGCGCATGTAGAAGGCGGCGGAGGTTGAACCGGCTTCGGCGGCGAGCTCTTTGATTTTCACGCCGGGGGTGTAGGCGAGGGTGACGAATTTGCGCTGTTCGGGGGGGATGGCTCCGAGGCAGTGTTCGAGGGCCGAGTGTTCGGCACTGCGTTCCTCGATTTCGTCGATTCCCTCTGAAGCCATGAGTTCGAAGACGTCTTCCCGAAAGACGAGGCGGTCGCGAGCCATCTTACGGCGGTAGGCCAGGGCTTCGAAACGGGCGATCACGCAGGTCCATTTGATGAATTGGGTGCTGCGGTCGAAATCATCGAATTTTCGCCAGGCCACGAGGGCTGTTTGTTGGAGGACTTCGTCGGTATCGCTCCAAGTGGGGAGGAGGGAGCGAATGAAGCGCCGGAGGTCCGGTTCGGCATGCGTGAAGCACTGGATGTAGGCTTCATAGCGCTCATCGTCTTGTTTGGACTCGTTCGGGGCTTCAGGCATATCCTCTTACAATAGTACTTCCGAAGTCCGGGAATCTAACGAAAATTTTAAGATTGCGGCGATGGACGTTGCTGAGGTCAAAGGTCTGCGGAGCTTCAAAGGGGACGGTTTTTTTCAATTTTAGGATTGTGGCCCTTGGGATGGCTTGTTAGAACTCTAAATCTCCGGGTGATTGAGCCTCTTTTTGATTATTCGGATTCGTTTAATAACTGAAAAATACACATGAATCGAACAATACTCACACTTGTCGGAGTGCCCCTGTTGATGGGCTCCGCAGCAAACGCGGCCCTTTTGGTCCACTACACTTTTGATGCCGACAACGCGGCCAACCTGGGCTCCGGCGGTGATGGCACCGCTGTCGGTGGCAGTACTTACGCTCCAGGTGTGTCGGGTAATGCCTGGCAGGGAAACAGGGCTGGTGCCAATGATGCTTACGTGCAAACCGGTCTCACTGGAGACCAGTTGGGATTCGGAGCAGCTGGAACCTACACTGCAATGGCTTGGATTAACTGGAGCGGGACCGAGGGAAATGGCGATCACATGGTTTTTGGTCAGGAAGATGGTGCTGGTAACAACGCTCAGCTGCACCACGGTATCCGGGACGATAGCGCCCCGCTCAACGTTCACTTCGGTGGTTGGGGTGGTGCTCAAGATATTTCTGATGCCGGAGCAGTCGCGCCCGACACCTGGACACACGTGGCCTGGCAGTATGACGGCACCAACAAGAAAGTCTATGTTGACGGTGTTCTTACTGCGGATGTGCCAGGAAGTAACATCACTGACCCGACCTTTGACGTGATTATTGGTGGACATGGTCGTGATGCCGCAGATCCTGCCGGACAGAGCTTTAACGGGCTTCTTGATGATGTGCGAATCTACGACAACGCTCTCACTGCTTCCGAAATTATGGACGCAAGAAATTCGGTCATTCCCGAGCCATCGACCTTTAGTCTTCTTGGCCTCGCTGCACTTGGTTTGATTCGTCGCCGTCGCTAGTTGACGAGTTTACTTTTCAAAAAAAATTAACAGACCGGTCTCCTTCACAGGAGATCGGTCTTGTGCTATCAACAAGGTAAGGTGAAAAATATCTGGTCATCATTTAAAATTGTCACGTTCCCGCTCCCTTTCGTGGTCCTGTCGTCGTGCTCCGAACCCGAGGAGGAAGCCAAGACTGCAACCGAAAACGGCGCTAAAACAGGAGGTGGAGAGGTGACTTCAGTGCCCTTAAATGGAGCTTCAGGAGGTGGAGAAGGAGGGGCCCGGTTCACGAGTCTGGAAGTCAGCGCGACCGGGGTTGACTTTGCCAACCGAATCGAAGCGGATCATCCCTTGAAGCACCTTTATGCCACCGAGAAGGTCTGTGGTGGGGTGGCGACCGGTGATCTCGATGGGAACGGGATGCCCGACCTCTTTTTCACGAGCGGACCAAACAAGAACCGCCTTTACCTGCAAACTGATACCCTGAAATTCACCGACCATACTGCGAAGGCGGGAGTGGATGGTGGTGGGGTGTGGAGTGCGGGTGCAAGCCTGATCGATATCGAGGGAGACGGCGATCTGGACATCTATGTGGCCAACTACGATGCGCCGAACCAACTCTTTATCAACCGCGGTGATGCGACCTTTGACGAGAAGGCCGGAGCATTTGGCCTGGCGCATTTGAGTGCGAGTCATATGCCGACTTTTTGCGATTACGATCGTGACGGAGACCTGGATCTTTATCTCCTGACCAACCGCTTTCACTCGCCCAACGGTCAGCCCAAATCGGAGGATGTTTTAAAGTTTAGCGTTGAGAACGGGGTGGGGCGGATCAATTTTACCGATCCCAAGCTCCGTGACTATTTTCGTCCCTATCAGGCCGGGTCCCGTCCGGACGGGCGACCGATCTTCAAGCTTGAGAGGTTCGGGCAGCTCGATGTTTTGTTCCGGAATGAAGGTGGGAAATTCACGAATGTCAGCCAGAAGGCAGGAATCGCGGGCAATGGATTTGGCCTCTCGGCCACGTGGTGGGATTATAACCAGGACGGCTGGCCCGATTTGTGGGTGGGCAATGATTTCGATGATCCGGACCGGATTTACCGGAACAATCATGATGGTACTTTTACCGACGTGGTGAAAGAGGTGACACCTCATACCTCGTGGTTTTCGATGGGAGCTGATTTTGCGGATCTGAATGGGGACAATCATCCCGACTTTCTGATCGCTGATATGTCAGGGACGAACCATTTCAAACAGAAGACGAACATGGGCTCGATGGGAGCCAAGGCGGAATTTCTGCGGACGGCCGACCCGCAACAGTACATGAGAAACGCCCTCTTTCTGGGCACGGGCGGTGAGCGTTTCATGGAAGCTGCCCACATGGCGGGATTGGCAAACTCCGATTGGACCTGGACGGTCAAGCTGAGCGATCTGGATTGTGATGGCCGACCTGACGTCTTCATGACCAACGGGATGTCGAAGAATTTTAACGAATCCGATAACGCGGCTGTTCTCGCAAAGGCGAATGAAAGCGAGTGGGACCGCCACGTGCGTGCCGGAACCGGGGAGCTGCGGGAACAGAATCTGGCCTTCCGGAATCTTGGTGATCTGAAGTTTGAAGATGTCAGTAAAGCATGGGGTTTGGACCATGTTGGAATGAGTTTTGGAACAGCACATTCGGATTTGGATCGCGATGGTGATCTGGACTTGATCGTCTGTAATCTGGATGAGCCTGTGAGCATTTATCGCAATGATTCAAGTGAGGGGAATCGTTTGTTGATTCGTTTGCAGGGAGCGGGAAAGAACACTTTTGGAATTGGGGCCAAGGTGCGACTTGAGTTGGCGGATGGGTCAATTCAGAGTCGGCAGCTGATACCGGTCCGGGGATATCTGGCATCCAGCGAGCCCCTGGTCCATTTTGGACTGGGTGAAAGCGCACCGGAGCGTTTGGTGATCGAGTGGCCGGGAGGCCACGAGCAGGAGGTGGACGAGGTGGAGGCAAATCGCTTTTATACCATCACCGAGCCTGCGGGGCCTGCAGCGCCGAGGGAAAAAGGAAGGCAAAAAGCGGACACGATGTTTACGCTTCTCAACGCTCTCGACGGTGCGGTTCACAAGGAGAACGAGTTCGATGATTTTTCAAAACAACCGCTTTTGCCAAATCAGATGTCACGGCTTGGACCGGGGCAGGCCTGGGGAGATGTTGATGGCGACGGCGACGACGACTTTTGGCTCGGAGGAGCTGCCGGTTCTCCGGGAAAAATTTGGATCAATGACGGGAACGGGGCCTTTACGGTTCAGGTGCCTGCAGCATTGCTGGATGATGCCGCCTATGAAGATATGGGCGGTCTCTGGTTTGATGCCGATGGCAATGGTTTCAACGATCTTTACGTGGTCAGTGGAGGCTATGAATTCGTCGTCGGAGATCCGGAGCTGGGTGATCGACTCTACTTGAACGATGGAGGTTCATTGAGTCTGGCACCTGATGGGACGATCCCGAAGGCGCGGGTGAGCGGCGGTGTCGTAGTCGGCGCCGATTATGATCGTGACGGTGATGTCGATTTGTTCGTCGGAGGTCGGCAGACTCCCGGAGCGTATCCGGAGGCTGCCTCCAGTTCCCTGCTTGTTAACGAAGGTGGGAAATTCACGGATGCGGGCCTTGAAGTGACGGGTTTGATCACGTCGGCTCTCTGGTCTGACATCAATGGTGACGGCTGGGTCGATCTCCTCCTGACCGAAGAGTGGGGCGCGGTTCGGGTCTACCAGAATGAGAAAGGCCAGCTGACCGACGTGACCGAAAGTAGCGGAACAGCGGGATTGACCGGATGGTGGAATGGCATCGCGGGAGGCGACTTTGATGGTGATGGAGATATCGACTATGTCGCGACCAACTTTGGTCTCAACACCAAGTATCATGCCTCATCGGAGCATCCGGCATTGCTCTACTATGGAGACTTTGAAAATCTGGGGCGCAAGCGAATTGTCGAAGCGGAATTTGAGAATGATGTTCTCTATCCTGGGCGCGGTCGGAGTTGCTCAAGCAATGCCATGCCTCATTTGAGGAAGACCTTCACCAGCTTTAAGCAGTTTGCGGGGTCGTCACTGACGGACATTTACCAACCTGAAAAATTGAAGGATTCGATGAAGCTTGAGGCGAGCGTTTTTGAGACCGGTATTTTCATCAACGAAACACCGCCTGGTGGGACACCGAAGTTTGTCTTCAAACCGCTTCCGCGAATTGCCCAGATTGCCCCTTCGTTTGGAGTTGTGGTGAACGATGTTAATCAGGATGGAATGGCTGATATTTATCTCGCGCAGAATTTTCATAGCCCGCAGGTGGAAACGGGTCGGATGTCTGGTGGCGTGAGTCAGTTGTTGCTGGGAACAGGGGGCGGAAATTTTGAAGCGGTTGCGGTCGAGCGGAGTGGTCTGCTGGTTCCGGGAGATGCGGCGAGTTTGACGCAGGCTGATCTCAACGCAGATGGAGTTCTTGATTTCGTGATCGCCCGGAACAACGGCCCGGTTTCGGTTTTTAAAAGCAATCAGAAGGGAGGCGAAAATCTCACCGTTCGTCTGCGCGGCACGAAAGGAAATGCGACGGCCATCGGCGCGCGCTTGAGTTTGGAGTTTGCTTCCGGGAAGATCGTCACGAGTGAGGTTTATGCCGGTGGAGGATATTTGTCGCAGTCGTCACCGGTGATTTCATTTGCGATTCCAAAAGGAGAAACGGTGGCGAAGTTGCATGTCGTTTGGCCGGATGGGAGCAAGGCCGAACGGAGTCTTGAGAGTGGAGATCGCGAGGTCGCATGGAAACAGGACTAAAAATGATGAACTGCAAATTTAGGCAAGGGTTGAAGGTTGCTTCGTGGGCTGGGATTTCATGGGTCCTGGTGGCTTGTGATGATCAGGCGAAAAACGCCGGGTCTGATTCGGACGATTCTCAATCCGAAAAAATCAAAGATGTTCTTGTTGCCCGTCCCTTGCGTGATCGTGGCGTGACCGGCGAGTCGGAGATATTGTTCAAAGCGCTCACTCCAGAGAACTCCGGAATTAAACTCACGATTCAGGATGACCCCGGACATCCGCTGGCCTACATGATTGGGTCGGGAATGGAAGTGGGCGGAGTGGCCGTCGGGGATGTGGATGGCGATGGTCTTCCTGATTTATTCATTGCCAGTTCTCCGGGGAACAACCGGCTTTTCCGGCAAGTCAGTCCCCTCAAGTTCGAGGACGTCACGCCGGGTTCGGGGCTTGAGCACGACAAGGTTTGGAGCCGTGGAGCCAGCATGGTCGATATCGATGGTGACGGTGATTTGGATCTCTATGTCGCAAATTACGCGGAGAAGAATCACCTGTATCTCAATGAGGGAAAGCAAGCGGACGGAAGCATTCGATACCTCGAAAAAGCCAGGGAGTTTGGGCTCGATTTGGACGATGCTTGTCTCATGCCGGCCTTTTGCGATTACGATCAGGATGGCGATCTTGATGTCTATGTGATGTCGAATCAGTACCATTGGCCGGACAAGACCAAGGTCCCTTCGGTGGCCCAAATGCTGGGCAACAAGGATGGCAAGCCGGTTATTAAGCATCCCTATGACAAATTTTATCGCATCAAGGATTACAAAATTGGAGAGGACGGGCAGCTTCAAGTGAGGCATGACCGCACCGGGCGTCCCAATTATTTGATGCGCAATGATGGCGGTCGGTTCAAAGATGTCACCCTTGAGGCCGGCATGAAATATGGCCACGGTCGGGGGCTCTCGCCGACCTGGTGGGACTACAACGATGACGGGCATCTTGATCTCTACATTGCCAATGACTGGGGCGACCGGGATTTCCTCTACCACAATAATGGCGACGGAACGTTTCGTGATGCCATTGAGGATGCCGTTCCGTATACCTCGATGTTTACGATGGGTTCCGATACCGGTGATCTCAATAATGACTGTCTCTTATACACATCTGACGCTGCCGACGATCTACTCTGTGTAG
>CAJXVQ010000268.1 GCA_913060685.1 uncultured Verrucomicrobiales bacterium | reverse complement strand
TACACAGAGTAGATCGTCGGCAGCGTCAGATGTGTATAAGAGACAGCCGTTACGCTCTCCGGCTTCAAAGGGGAGATCGCGCTGGTGCGAATTTACAACTCGCCAATCGCACAGGCCGACATCGACCTCTCCTACAGCGCCATTGCCGACCTCGGTGACGATGACAACGATGGCATGTCAAACTTCTGGGAAGGCGTGAATGGCTTTGACAAAGGCGATCCAAACGACGCGATCCTCGACGCCGATTCAGACGGGCTCAACAATCTCGGCGAGTTCAACGCCGGCACCGACCCGAACCACAACGACAGTGACAACGATACGCTGACCGACGGCAACGAGATTGCCATCGGCACCGACCCGCTGAACGGCGACAGTGATGACGACGGCTTGGGCGATGCTGCCGAGATCGCGGCCGACCCCTTTGTGACCAGCCCGATCCTGGCCGACACCGATAACGACGGCCTCGATGACCCGGTTGAGCTGATGATCGGCACTGATCCGACCGATATCAATAGCGTCGGCACCGGCCTTGCCATCACTGAGTTTATGGCGTCGAACGGCTTTAGCCTCGACGACGAGGACGGTGACTCCAGCGACTGGATTGAAATTCTCAACCCGACCGGAACTGCCATTGAGCTCTCCGGCATGGCGCTTACCGACGATGCCTCGTTGCCGCAAAAGTGGTTGTTCCCGGCCGGTGTCACTTTACCTGCAGGCGAATTTTTGATCGTGTTCGCCTCTGGCAAAAACCGCGTCGTCGCGGGTGCGGAGTTACACACCAACTTTAGCCTCTCCTCGTCCGGTGAATACCTCGCGCTGATGGGCAGCAACGGTTCGACCATCCTCACGGCATTTGCTCCCACCTATCCTGTGCAAGGCAGCGACGTCAGTTTTGGTTTCGACGGGCTCTATCTGCCGAATCCTTCACCCGGTGCGGTGAACATCGGCCCGAGCGTGTCCGGCTACGTTGCCGACACCATGTTCTCGATTGACCGCGGCTACTTCGACGCGCCATTCACGGTCGACATTACCACCACAACACCCGGTGCGACCATTGTCTACACGACTGACAGCACGGAGCCGACTTTGAGCAATGGCACGCAATCAGGTAACTCGACGGCGGACGTTTTGGTCGACAAAACCACCGTGCTCCGTGCCGCCGCGTTCAAGACCGGGCTCGCACCGACCAACGTCGACACGCACACCTACCTGTTCCTCGACGACGTCGTCACGCAGTCGGATAATCCAAATGACTACGAGTATCCGAGCTGGAACAACCTCGATGGCAACCGCACCGCCGACTACGGCATGGACACAAACATCGCGGGTGGACAATACACCCTGGAGGAGGTCAAAGCGTCACTGGCGAGCTTGCCGGTGATCTCGATGGCGACCGGCGCTGCGCTGTTGCTCGACCGCGAGACCGGCAACTACTCAAACAGCAAGAAAGGCGGCCAGGAGTGGGAGCGCGAAGTCTCGCTCGAGTTCTTCGGGTTCGATCACGGCATTACGACACAAGCCAACGCCGGACTGCGACTTGCGGGCAACGCATCGCGTAACCCCGACCGTCACAAGCACAACATGCGCGTCGCCTTCCGGCGCCAGTATGGGGCAGGGACGCTCGAGTTCCCGCTCTTCCCCGGCGACGATGTCACCACGTTCAACAGCATTCAGTTGCGCGCCGGGAATGGCGACTCGTGGGTTAATCCCGGCACCCGCGAGCGCGCGACCTACCTGCGCGACCAGTGGCACCGTGACATGCAGATTGCGATGGGGCAGCACTCGCAATCGCAGATCTTTACCCACCTTTATGTCAACGGTTTGTATTGGGGAGTGTTCCACATTTTCGAGCGCATTGAGGACAACTTCATGGAGGAACACTTCGGTGGCGAGGCGGCGGACTACGACGTCCGCGACCACGTCAGTGCCTTCGACGGCAGCGTCGACAGCTGGAACGATATCGTGTCGATCGTCGACGACCCCGCGACCATGGCCGACGCGGGGAACTACGCCGACGTGCAAGAATCCCTGGACCTCGTACACTTGATCGACTACCTGCTCATTCATTTTTATTCGAACTCCGACGACTGGGATCAGAACAATTTCCGCGCCGGCTTCAACCGGAACGATCCAACCGGCACCTACGAGTTCTTCGCCTGGGACCAGGAGCGCACCCTGTTGAACAGCCTTTCCGCCGGCAACGTCAACGGCGCCATCGCCATCGACAAGAACACCAATAACAGCAGTAAGAAGGGCATGACGCACTTCCACCAACAGCTGCGCGCGAATCCCGAGTATCGCCTTCTGTTCGCCGACCGCGTTCACAAGTGGTGCTTCAACAGTGGCGTCCTCACGCCAGCCGGCACGAACGCCCTGTGGGACGTGCGTGCCACCGAAGTGCGACCCGCGATGATCGCCGAGTCCGCACGTTGGGGCGACCTGCACGGGACCCCGGCCAAAACGCCCGCCGACTGGGAGGCACGCGTCGCTTTGGAAAAGACCGGCTGGTTCGATATCCGCACGCCAATCTTCATCAGCCTCCTCCAAGCCCGTGACCTTTACCCACAAACCGACGCGCCCATCTACACCATCGCCGCGACCCCGCAGCACGGCGGAGTCGCAGCTTCGGGCTCGGTTTTGGGAATGACCGCGCCGGCCGGGACGATCTACTATACTCTGGACCGTAGCGATCCGCGGCAAGCCGTTACCGGCACCGCCGTTGGCACGGTTTACTCGACGCCAGTGACGCTCACCGAATCGGTGAGCGTAAAATCCCGTGCGTTGAACAACGGTGAATGGTCAGCACTCACCGAAGCGCAATACCTCGTCGGCACCCCGGCTGCCCCCGGTGATCTCGTCGTCTCCGAGTTCATGTATCACCCCGTAGGCGACGGGCTCGCCGAGTTCATTGAGTTGCTCAACATCTCGGCCGGAACGATTGACCTCACCGACGTGCAGTTCGCCGCCGGTTTGAGTTTCGCCTTCCCGGTCAACACCACGCTTGCTGCCGGCGAACGCCTCCTCATCGTCCGCGACGAGAGCGCTTTTGAAGCAGTGCACGGAGCGGGCCTGCCCGTCGTCGGCACCTTCGTCGGCAGCAGTGCTTTGTCAGACGGCGGTGAAACGATCACCTTGCTCGACTACAACGGGCTACCGATCATCGACTTCACCTACAATGACACCGGTGCTTGGCCGCGCGGCGCCGACGGGCAGGGATACAGTCTCGTCCTCATCGACCCCGACTCGAACCCCGCGCATCACAACCCGGCCAACTGGCGAAGCAGTGCGCTTGCCGGTGGCAACCCCGACAGCACTGACACCGTGGCCTACGCGACTTGGGCGACGACCAATGCCATTAACGACCCGCTCTCCGACGACGACAGCGACGGCCAGACCGCCCTCTTCGAATACCTCATCGGCAGCGATCCCGCCACTTTTTCCCCCAACCCAATCAAGCTCCCGTTTTCGGCACCCGGCGACTTCCTCACCGTGCATTACCCCCGCGCCGTCGGCACTGACGACGCCACCGTCACCGTCGAGCACAGCACCGACTTGTTGAACTGGTCTCCGTTCCCCGGTGGGATGGAACTCGTCCGCAACGATCGCTTCGCCCCCGGCCAGGAACTCCTCACTGTTCGCAGCATCGACCCCGTCCCCGCCGGCGTGCGGCAGTTTATACGCGTCGTTGTATCGGTGCCGTAAATGCCCGTCCTACATCAGAGATCGATAATCACCGGCAAGTGGTCGGAGAGCTTCCACGTCGTGTCGTCGGCCACCACCTCGGCGCGCGTCACCCGCCTGGCCAAAGCAGGGCCCGCGAAGACATAGTCCAGTCGCCGCGCGTTGCCGTGGTCGCCGGGCTTCTTGATTTTGGTCGGGAAGCTGCCGGTGAAATGGTAGTCTTTACCGCGCTTCGCGTGCTCGAGGTCCACCATGCCGGCGTCGGTGAACTTCGCGATCACCGAGTAGTCGAGTTTCCCGTCGCGTAGGTTCTTCTCCTTGTACTTCTCATCGCGCTTGCCGAAAAAGGGCTCCAGCTTGCCGTGGGCGTAGTGGGTGCGGTCGGCGGCCGCAAAGGTGTTGAAGTCGCCGACCAACATCACCTCGGCACCCTTCGGTAGCGATTCGATATCGGCGAGGATGAGGTCCGCCTCGCGCCCGCGGGTCTCCCAATTGCTCGGGTGGAGGTGGATCACATAAAAGTAGATGCCCTTGATTAGGACGCGCAGCTGCCCGTGGTGGAAGCCCTCCCGGAAACGCCGGACATCCTCGATCGGAAAGCGCGAGCTAATCCCCGTCGGGAATCCGTCCTCCTTTAAGATCGCCGAATGCCCGTGTCCCCACGCCGCCGCATCGGCTTTCAACTTGTCCGCCGTGTAGCCGTTCAACTCCTGCAATGAAACGACGTCCGGCTCTTGGGCCTTCATCCACTTGAGGTAGGCCGCCTTGCGCTCCGGGACTTTGGTGAAGCCATACCAGACGTTGTAAGAGACGACGCGCAGCCCGTCCTCCGCCGGCGCGAGGCCAGCGGACAAAAGGCATGCCAGAAGGGAGAAGAGAAACTTGGACACGTGGCGATGAGTCTAGCGGCTACCGTCATTAGAGCCAGCTTCGAGTCGCAGGAATTTGCAGGGCGATCAAGATGATATGAGGCTGTTGGGTCCGACCGGAAATAGGTTGCCGGGTCGAGGGGGCAGGACTTGGTGTTCTCCCCATCATCGCTTCCTGACGGATCAGCGAGGAACCGTTGCCGGATTTTTCGAAGAAGATGCAGGATGGATTCTCCATTTTGGGGGAGGCTGATTTTCAATCGGCGAAAGAGTTGATTGGGAATTGCGGTATTAATCATGTTGGGGTCTTCACGAAGAAGCCCCTTCAGTTTACCCATTGCAATTATGACCTCTAAATTACTGCCACTCGCTGCTATGAGCATGCTCCTGTTCTTCCTTGGCTTCCTGCCGGCTTATGGGCGCACGTGGACCGATGTGAAAACCGGCCGCACTTTGGCGGGGGATTTTGTTGAAGTGAAAGACGGCAAGGTTTCGGTGAAGCGTTCCAATGGCAAAGTGGTCCAAATTGATTTGAAGCTTTTGTCAAAAGGAGATCAGGATTTTGTGGCTTCCCGGAGCAACGTCGGGGGAGGCGCAAGTTGGCCGACATTTCGAGGAGCATCCCGGACCGATCATTCGCCAGATCAGGGATTGTTGAAAACATGGCCTTCCGGCGGGCCGAAGCTCCTTTGGGAGTATCGGGCCTGTGGAAAAGGATACAGTGGTCCGGCGATTGTGGGTGGTAAGATCTATTACACGGGATCATTCGACGGGCAGGCCAAGATCATTTGTCTGAACGGCGAAGATGGAAAGGAACTCTGGACAGCGGACCTGGGCAAAGATCCCGGGGAGGGCTACTCCACTGGTTGGGGAAGCGGACCGCGCGGGACTCCGACCGTGAGTGACGGTGTCGTCTATGCCATCAGTGCCAACGGCTCTCTGGTGGCGGTTGATGCAGCTGATGGGAAGAAGAAGTGGAGCAAGGAATTGGTCGGGGATTTCGGCGGCAAGGTTCCCAAATGGGGTTATTCCGAATCTCCCCTGGTGGATGGAGATTGGCTCATCGTCACTCCTGGAGGAAAAGATGGCGCGATTGCGGCCTTGGATAAAAAGACCGGGAAGACGATTTGGCAAAGCAAGGACCTCACCGATGGGGCCGAGTATTCCTCCGTGATCATTGCGGAAGTGAATGGAAAGAAACAATACGTTCAGCTCTTTATGAAGACCCTGGCGGGAGTCGAGGCCAAGACAGGCAAGTTGCTCTGGACTTCCAAGTGGCCCAAAGGAAGGACGGCCGTGATTCCCACCCCGATTTATCAGGACGGAAAAGTTTACATGACATCGGGTTATGGAGCGGGCTGTAAGTTGGTCGATATCTCTGGTCCCGAAGCCAAGGATATTTGGGAAAACAAAGAGATGAAAAACCATCACGGCGGCGTCGTTCTTGTTGATGGCTATCTCTACGGATTTTCAGACGGAAGAGGGTTGGTTTGCCAGGACTTCAAGACGGGAGAAAAGAAGTGGAACGAGAGCGGTGACGGGATTCAAAAGGGCGCGGTTCACTACGCGGACGGAATGCTCTATTGTGTCGATGAATCCGAAGGATCGATCTTCCTCGCTGTGGCGACTCCGGACGGCTTCAGTGAGAAAGGGCGTTTCACGATGCCGAAAGTCACCAAGCTCAGAGAAGGAACCAACGGCAAAGTTTGGACCCACCCGGTGGTGTTGGATGGGAAACTTTATTTGCGAGACCAGGATTTGGTCTTTTGCTTCGATGTGAAGAATTAGATTTTTTCAATTCGGGTCAGATGATGACTTAAAAGACTCTTTGAGTTCGACAGGTCAGAAATTCGGGTGGGCAGTAGTAGCACTCCTGGCCGACTCTTATGAAACTGGAGCCCTAAACCCGTTTCATTTATGTCTGTCCCCGTGCTCGCCCGGGAGATGTGCTGCCGGAGTTTTCTCAAGATTTAACGGTCCACTTTGAATTCTGTGATCGATTTCCGCTTGCTCTCAAAAATCGTTTGCGCCTTCTCAGAAAAGAAGCAGCTTGGGTATCTTCTGCTTCGGGCAGGATGATCAACACATGAAACGATGAAAAAACTGAAGAACATCACAGGCCTGGCCTGTTTCGCCGTGGGACTGAGCCTCTTTGCCCCTCAAAAAGCCGAGGGACAACGGCGGTGGCGCCAAAAAGAAGCCCGGACTCAAAATGTCGTCGAACGTCTCGCTGAACTCGAACAATACTCAACTTTGGTCACGGCGGTGATCGAAGCCGATTTGGTTGACGCACTGGTGGGTCTTGAAAAAGCTACCATTTTTGCTCCGACCAATGAGGCCTTTGGGAAAATTCCGGCGGAGAGTCTCTCGGCGATTTTGTCCGACAAACAAGCTCTGACGGATCTCCTGACCTATCATGTGGTTGCCGACAAGCGGCTCTCGTCCTTTGGCCTAGGAAACCGATCGGTGACTGCTCTGAATGAGGGGACACTCAAGATTGGCACGACCCGCCACCGTTCCTTTTGGTGGTTTTCCTCCACGATCAAGGTGAACGATTCGACGGTGGTTGAGTCCGACATTCAGGCGACCAACGGGATCATTCATGGAATCGATACCGTCCTTAATCCCGCATTTATCGCTCCCAAAAGTATTTTTCAGATTGCCGCTGGCGATGAAAATTTATCAACCCTCGCCGATCTTGTGGTCGCGTCGGGACTCGACCGCGCCCTCGATAGTGAGCGTCTCGAATTGACGGTGTTCGCGCCGACCAACGAAGCCTTTGCGAAGCTTCCGCCCGAGGTTCTCGAAGCGGTCCAAAATGATCCCAAGCTCCTGGGGTTTGTCCTTAGAAATCACATCGTGCGAGGTTCTGTGGAGAGCTCCGGTTTGGAGACTGGCACGGTTCGGACGGTTGCCCGAACGGACCTCAGCGTCGTGGTAGGTGAAGAGGGAATTACGGTGGGACCGGCGACGGTCGTCGGTGCCGACAATAGGGCTTCGAACGGAGTGGTTCATGTCATCGATGAGGTTCTTGTTCCCGAGACTCTTGAGACCCTGGTCGGAGTGATCGAATCACGAGACGAGCTTGCGACCTTTAAAGTTGCCTTGGATACCTTGGGCTACACCCGAGTGTTTGACCGTAAATCCAGTTACTGGAAGTGGACAATGTTTGCTCCAAACAACGAGGCCTTTGCGGCCATCCCGGCTGATGCCTTGTCGGCTTTGCTGGAGGACCGACGGGCGCTTCGAGGCGTGCTTCTTCGGCATATTGTCTATGGGAAGGTCACCTCGGGAGATCTTTCCGATGGCGGAATCGTCCGGACCGCGGGGTGGGATCGGGTGAGTGTTGCGATCGGAGAGGGTGGCGTCACTTTCAATGGTGCTCCCTTGGTAGAAGCGGATCTTAAAGCTTCGAATGGGGTCATTCATATCATAGGTGGCGTGATTCCCGAAACAGCACCAGCAGAGGAGGGCACCGACGAATGATGCGGTTAACTCTGCTGATATGATCATTCAATTGCGGAAACTCCGGAGTCCCGGGGTTTCCGCACTTTCATTTTGATTCGCCATGAATTTATTTTTCAGACATCCCGGATTTTTTTCTCTCATCTTGCTGTTGGTCTCGTGTGATCGCAGTGACGAGGAGTCGGGGAGCGAGGAAAATGGCAAAGAACCAATGGCGGTGGATTCGAGCCGCACCGTTTCTTTGTCTGGTGATGGAGCACGGAAGAAATCAAGCTCCAATCAGACTGCCGCGGTGCTTGCGAAGTTAAGGGCTATGACTGACAAAAATTTGAAGCGAGATCGTTTCCAGGAGCTGATCCTGGAGCTTCCTCCCGAGGAACATGACCTCGCGGTTGAGGCGGTGATTGATGATTTGAACTCTGGCGACCCTGCCAATCTCGTCGTGGAATACCTGGAACTTAGCAGCCTGATGTCTCCGGCGCTGCAGCTGCCCGGAATGGTGAGACTGTTGGAAGAGGAGTCACTTCTCCCGCTACAGCGTGTTGCGATGGAGCAGCAACTCAGGGAAGATCTCGAGATATCCGTCGACCTGACTGTGAAGAGCTGGCGTTCATTGGTGGAGGCACATCTCAAGAAAGACAAAAGTCTGATTGCTGAGTAATCGGCCTGAACTTAATATTGCAGCCTGATAGCAGGGAATCGCTTATGGCTGTCTCTTATACACATCTGACGCTGCCGACGATCTACTCTGTGTAGA
>CAJXVQ010000267.1 GCA_913060685.1 uncultured Verrucomicrobiales bacterium | reverse complement strand
GGTTGTCAGTTTGGAGGATTCCACCCCCACCTGACAACCCATGTCATCTAGCAGTGCAGTCCGGTCACCCGAGTGGACGCCACCATCTTCCACGAGGGCGAAGCCGGCCCCATGACCCGCAGACTCACGCAACTTTATCAAAAACTCACGCGAACCGAGGGCTATCCGATCGTTTGAGGATTTGGCTCTAGCTCCATGGGAGGTCCTGCCCAGTCAGGAAGCGCCCGACTGCACCCGGCTCAAGGCTCTCCTTTTTGTAGAGACCCTGAGCTCTCAAATTAGGCCAAAGTGCTCGATCAACGCCTATTTTACAATCGACGAATTCTCATACCACACGACATTCCCGCTCCCGTGCCCGGCGATGAGAACATCGAGGTCGCCGTCCCGGTCCATATCAACTGCACGTGTATCGTAGCTGCCCTGATTTTTTCCAATGACATGAGCCGTGAATTTCCCGGCCCCGTCGTTCTCATACCACTTGGCAACTCCATCGACTTCCTTGCCACAGGTAACGGCATCCAAATAACCATCTCCATTGAAGTCCGCAATCGCGAGACTGTGAGGAAAGGCGATCTCTTCATCGATCTCGATCTGTTTAAATTTGGGCCCACGGAACCAAAGAACTCCTTTACCATGACCGCGGGTCGCGAAGTAATCCACTACGCCATCGCCATTGAAATCCGCAGGGATAATATTGGAGGCCCCTTCTTCATCAGTCGCCAGCAAGTGCTTTTTCCAGACAGTCGTGGGATCTTCACCTTGCTCCCACCAGGCGAACCATTGACCTCGGATAAATCCGTTGGTCCCCTTCGCCGCGCAGGAAATATCCGGTCGTCCGTCGCCATTCACATCGCCAAAGCCCATGTAGTGGGATCCGCCGGGAGCATCTTGATCAGCAAAGATGTGCCGCTTCCAATGAGGTGCGGATTGCGGCTTGTCCGGGACTTCCAACCACGCAATGGAATTGGGAAACTTCGTCGCATTCGGTTCCCGCCCCGAGTTGGCGATGATGTCGAGTTTTCCATCACGATTTACGTCTCCCGTGATGACACAATGAGTCCCAAGGATCTCATCATCAACAGTGCGATACTTCCACGGCTTCCCTGAAAATGGTTCCGCAGGGCATTCGAGCCAGAATACCGTGTTATTCGAGCCGATGAAGTCCATGTCGCCATCGCCATCGACATCCATGAGGCAGCTATGAATACACGCCGCCCGTGGCTTATTCCGCGACAGCCCGTCGACAAATTGGTGCACCGGAAACTTCTTCCAATCCGGCCCCTGCAAGACAATTACTTGATGACCGACCGAGGTGATCACGTCAATCTCTCCATCGCCATCAAAGTCGCTCGCTGAGACGCCGTTGATGCCCCCTTTTCCTGAGGGAATGATGGCATGCTTTTTCCATTCTAGGGCAAACGATGGCGTTCCCCAGCCCAAGAGTAAGAATACAGAAACACCAAAATTTTTAACCCCGCGCATCGCCGGAGACTAGCAACACTGATGAAGAAGAGAACTCATTTTAGAAACTCGATCGAAAGTCGTTTTTCGCAGCCATGACACCGAGCGAATAATTCGACGATCTCATGAAATCGCGAACTCACAATGAAGCGCATTTCGATTAGTCGGAGAATCGATCCAGGATCATCTGTAGACGCTTACGGCGACCGGGAGCTTGTTTGTCGAGCGGGCTTACCTTTTTTTCCTGGAGGGGGTCGTTCTCGACATCGTGGAAGTTCCCTTCGGTATCCACCAGGTGATGCCAGTCACGCACCATTCGAAAATCGCCAACTTCGGAGTAGATCCAATTGCGCTTCTCGAACGGATCGTCGCTGCCGCGCAGGCTGGGAATCATGGTTCTACCGTCCAATTTTAAATCTCCGGGAACATCGATGCCTGCGAGGCTCAGCACTGTGGGGAAGAGGTCAGACAGATCGATGACATCTTTGCTTACGCGATCCCCTTTGGTTAGAAACGGCGCGCGCACGATGAATGGGATGTGAGCTCCGATATCTGCCTTGGAATCGCCACCTCCGTGATCGCTTGTGACAACAATCACGGTGTTGTCCTTCAGCCTCTTTCCGTCGATGGATGTTACCAGTTTTCCGACTAGGCGGTCGACGTCCAAATCTTCCGTGTCGTCCAAATGGAGGAGAAGAAATGGTGAGTCCTCTTTGAATTGTTCAATGAATGAGAGACTCTTGGCTGGATCGTTGGCACTGGTCGTGACCCTATACCCGGCCTTCTCGAGCAGTATAGGAAACAAAGGGGTGGCAGCGTCGTGGCAAGGGTATCGGCCAGTTAGAAGGGTCCTTCGACTGAGCTTTGCATCCAACATGCCCCACGCGGTTTCGTAGCGAACTCCCTGTTTCGCCAGACGATCGATGCTGGGTGAGGCATGAGCTCCGCCATAGCAGCTCAGATCTTTGCGCGACAATTCCCTGGCGACGATAATGACGATGTTTGGTCGCTTGTCGTCTTCGGCCGAAGCCGGGTAGATCGCCGTCAGGAGGCACATGAGTATAATGGTTTGGATCTTCATTTCCTCTGAAAAGTTTCGCTCGCGACGATTTGATGAATGAGTTCCCGTAACCCAAAATTGAGCTTCGGCATCCCCTCGACAATCCGATCGGTGTCCTCGCGATCGGTGAAGCTTAAGCGGCGCCCGAGAGCGTAGACGAATAGTTTCTCCGTCAAGCAGCGGCTGAATTGATCCGGTCGGCCGAGCAGATATTTCCGGATCCCGTCCGCACCACCAATGCGCGTGCCGTCGGCCATCTCTCCGGATGGATCGATCAGCGATTTCTTAGAATATCGATCTCGCCAAACACCAACGTGATCAAAATTTTCCATCGCCAGGCCGAGAGGGTCGATGCGACGGTGGCATTCGAAACAGGTCGGGTTGTCGCGGTGCTTCTCCATTAAATCACGCATCGTGTTGAGACCGCGCGTGTCCGGTTCGATCGGTTCAACGTCTGGCGGTGGTGGTGGGGGCGGAGTACCGAACAAGTTTTCCAGGATCCAGACTCCGCGGATCACCGGTTGAGTTTCGATGCCATTGGAGGTCGTCGTGAGGATGCTACCGTGTCCGAGCAAACCTCCGCGATGGTGGTCCGGTTTGAGCGAGATCTTCTGGAACTCATCTGAACCCACATTCGGGATCCCGTAGTGTCCTGCGAGGGCGGCGTTGACGAAGGTATAGTCGGCATTGACGAATTCCAGGATGCTGCGATCCCCGTCGAGAATGTATTGAAAGAGACGGTGCGTCTCTTCGCGCATCGCGCTCTCCAGGTTATCGACATAGTAACTACGATTTTTCTCCGGGTCGGGCGGCATCTCACCGAGCTTTCGTAATCCGAGCCACTGGCCGGCGAAGTTCTCGACGAAGGCGGCCGATTTTGGATCCTGCAACATGCGCTCGACCTGTTTGCGCAACGTGGCTGGTTCATCGAGCGGCGCCGCGAGCAGCTCGGCATCCGGCATCGAGCTCCATAGAAAGTAGGAAAGCCGCGTCGCGAGTTCATGTTGACTGAGTTCTTTCGTGCCTGCCTCCGCGAGGTAGATGAAATTTGGCGAGGTCAGGATCGCCCGCATCCCATACTTTGCCGCGGCCCAGAAATCTTGCTTCTCCTCGAAATGTCGCCCTGCCAAGGTCAGATACGGCTGCAACTCTGCAGAATCGACGGGACGGCGGAATGCGCCAGCGGCGAGCCTCGTTAGCGAGGCGTTAAGGTAGCTCACGTCAGGTTTTTTCGGCGGGTCTGGAAAATATCGGGCGAAACCGGGCGGCGGCCACTCGTCGTAAAATGGACCTTCGATCTCGAGCTCGTAGACGTGAAGTTCCGGCCCGGAGCCAATGTACATCTCGGGCGGATTGCGCAGCGGGTAGATCGCGTCGTCGGTGTACTTTGGAAGGACCTTGCGCATGATTCGCTTGAAGGAGCCGTTCGGACCGTTCGCCCAGTGGAGATTGAAATTGAACCCTTGGTCGAGCCAGACTCGATGCTCGATCTCAATGATCTCGTCGTCCGGGATCTCAAACTCGCCAATGGTGCGATGCGCGGTCGCCCCAAGCTCTCGCGAGTCGATGCTGATTGAGAGGCGCATCGACTCGTCGGAATTGTAGCGGAGGTCTTCGTCCTTGTAGCGCGACTTGCGCTGGTGGGCGAGTGCCTTGACGCGGATGACATACTCACCATCCGCCGGGACGCCGCGCTTTCGCAGCTGCGACAGGTTGAGCGGCTGGCGGAGCTTGATGGTCATGCGTGCCACCTCGGGGCGGAAGCCACGCATGGTGCCGCCGATCTCCTCGCCTTTCGCAATCAAGTGAATCTTTTTCGGGCGGGGCCCCGGACGGATCGCTTTGTCGGCAATTTTGCGAGCTGCCTTGAGGTAGTTCTGCAAGAGATAGTCAGACGTCACTAAACCTTCGCCGACGTTGTCGAAGCCCTCGACCGCGTCGTCGGGCGGGAAGGTGACAGTCGGATCGAAGTCGACCATGTTGAGCGAAAACAGATCACGGATCGTGTTGCGGTATTCAGAGCGGTTCAGCCGTCGCAGCACCGCATTGCCAGAGTTCTCACGGGCCGCCTGGCGCGCGTGCTGGAGGGATTCGGTGAGCTGGGCAATGATCGCTTTCAACTCTTCGCCCTTAGGTTGCTTCTTCTCCTCGGGCGGCATTTCGCCGAGGTTGAGTTGGTCGAGGATTTCCTGGAGGGTTTCAGCCTCGTCGAAGTTCTCCGGATCGTCACTGAGCAGGTCGAAGCGGCGGTCGCCTTTTTGTTTGTCCGTGCCGTGGCACTGGATGCAGTATGTTTGCAGGAATGGCTTGAGTTTAATCTCGGCGACGCCCCGGGTGGCCGAGATCACCAACAGAGAGGCCTGCAGGAATTTTGGATAGTTCAAGACAGTCGATCGTTGAGGTTACCCTGGCTGCTCGAAAACCGTTCCCGCTCCAGTCCGAACTGCTGGAGAATAGTCACGAAGAGATCCGACAGTGGACGCCCGTCGCGCCCCTTGCGTTCGAAGCGGTGGTGCTGTCCGTGTTTCATCCCGCCTCCCGCCGCGATGATCGGCAGGTTGCGACTTGAGTGCGAACTGGCGTTGCCCATACCGCTGCCAAACAGGACTGCTGTCGTATCGAGCAGTGGACGGCCTTCGGCATCTTTGGCCGATTTGAGTTTGGCAAGGAAGCCCGCGAACTGCTGCGCGTAGAAGGTCTCGATGATCGCCAGCTGCTTCACCAGATCCGGGCGCTTACCATGGTGGGTGAGCGAATGGTAACCGAGCGTGATCCCCTCGAACGGGAACAGCCGGTTTCCGCCGGGGTGGCCATAGGTGATGACCCGGGTCGAATCTGTTTGCAGAGCCAAGACCATCAGGTCGTAAAAAACGGCGGTGTTGTAGGGGTAGGCGAGATCGACTTCCAGCTCGTCGTCGTTTCCACCGGTGATGACGGAGTCCTTCATCTTTGGTTTGGCGACATCCAGCCAGTCTTCCTGTCGTTGGAGTTTGAGTTCGACCTCACGGATCGAGTTCAGATATTCGCTGAGCTTTCCCTGATCGGATTTCGAGAGTCGCTTTTCCAGGCGCTTTGCGTCCTCGAGGACGACATCCAAAATGCTGGCATCCTCATCGAGAAACTGACGCGTCCTGGCCTTTGTCTTGGCTGGTTCGTCAAGGAATAGCTTGGCGAAGACGCGGCTGGGATCGCCATCCGCAGGGCGTTGGATTCCCGCGCGCGACCAGGAGAATCCTCCAGAGCCAAGTTGGAGCGAAGAGAAGCGCGTGTCCCTTCCCAACTCCTCTGCCAGGAGTTGATCGAGAGAGAGCATCTCCTGCGGATCACGCACGTCCTTAATCTCGCGGCCGTTGAGAAGGGTATTGCTGCAGCCGTGTCCACCACCGACATCCGGGTGATCGAGGTTGGTGAAAACACTCAATTCCCTGCGGTGTTCCTCGAGAGATTTCAACAAGGCTGGCATCACATAATCCGCCCCGGTTTCCTGCGGGAAAAATCCACCGGGATACATGCCGTAGTTGGGAGCGACACAGACGAATCGCTGCGCGGAAGCCGGTGCCTTTTTTGTTGCGGCAAAGGTCTCGAACATCGGGAGAGCGAGCGAGACGCCGATGCCCCGGAGGAACGTTCTTCGATCAGTATTCTTCATTGTTTTAATGGTAAGGAGTTATCGTCTCCGGAATGTCTTGATGGTCGCCTTCAGTTTCACGAGGTCGTGTATCCGTAGAGAAATTTGTGATCATCGTTGTGTTAGAAAAGAATCAGGAATCGCTCGCTACCAGAACACGGATCTGGTCAACGGCTGAGCCGGCCGCGAAGTTGAGGATGAGGGTGCGTTGGTCCGCCGCGAGAATGAGAACGTCCTTGCCCTTCGATTCGGCCTCGTCGAGTGCGTCCTTTGGAGGTTCCAGTCCCCGGGGGAGATCACCGTAGTGACCATCGGGATGCCCGAGCAGCGAATCCGTCGCGAGGAGTTTTTTGCCGTTCGCGATCAGGCCGATGATCGGTTGGTCAAAGGTGATTTGCCCTTCGACTCGTGGCTTGTCTTTATCCCACTTATCTAACAGCCCGACTGGATCCAACTGGAGTAAGTAACTTTTCACGATAGTCCCGCCGGGGATGCGGGGACCTTTCTGCCGGCGTATTCGCCGATACTCTCCAGGATCGGCGAGATCCACTTCGAGTGATTCCGCGATCTGCACCCGCCGACGTTCGAGGAACACCGTGATGTGCTCGTTGCCCTCGAACTTCCCCGGCACAAATCCGGGCCCCGGCGAAACGAAGCGCATCATCCCGGTCGTCTGCAGCACTCCCGCAGTCACCGGCCAAACCTTCTCGAATATCTTTGTTTCGAAGACGCTCTCCTGAACTCCGTCCTGATTTGCTGAGACCGCTTCGCCCGCGCGGATGAGCTTCCCTGCAACCTCTACCTCGCCTTCAAAGACGCACACATCGGTTTCTTCTCCAATTCTCTTCGTCAGTCCAAAAGCCGTTCCGAGATCAATCACTTCCGCATCCGCGGTGTCGACGGTGAATCCCTTCGCCGATTCAGGAACCTGGAAAGTCGCGATGCCTTCCTCGAAGAACACGTGCATCGCGTCTCTGAGCTCGAACCGCGCCGGTCCTTCGACGGTCATCGAAGCCCCGTGAGCGAAATCGAGCCGAACCAGCCCTTCAGCGATCTCGAAGATTTCCCGACCAACCTTGCGATCGGTTTTGATAAGCGAACCGTCCGCCAAACGTCCGCCTACGGACTGGGCGACCACCGCAAATACGGCGTTTTTTTCCGATCGAAGCTGCGACCACATTGCGATTGCGATGAGGGAGAGGATCAGGGCCGCTGCGATGGGCCATCCTCGTCGGAAAGAATTCCATCGGGGTGGGGTGGTCTTTCCAGCCGGAGGTCGACTCGACTCGGCCACTCGCCCTTCTTCAAACAATTCAGTGGTGAGTTCGTCCTGGACACAAGCTCGCGCAAATACATTACCATTGTCTTGATTCTCCGCCGCCCACGCCAAAAGTTCGCGTGTTTCGTCTTCCGAACTCTCGCCGCGTAGATATCGGCTCAGTTGATTCTCCGTTTTAGCGTTCATCTCAGGAAAGGTTGGCGGGGGAGTTCATCTTCCGTTCGACGCATTGCCGCAGCCCGAGGCGTAGACGATGCAGCATCACCGCAACATGATTGGCCGTCTTGTTAATTCGTGTCGCGATCGCTGCGGGTTTCAGATTTTCTTCATACTGCATCGCTAACATCCGCCGTTCTTCGGCAGGAACCCGTTGGATGCATTCAGCGAGCGCCTCCTTCATGTCTTCCAGTTCCGGCTGCAAACTTTCGAAGGCTTCGGCGACGCGATCGACGGCGGTTTCGTCATCGGCAGTGACTGGCCTGCGAAGCTGTTTGCGAAAGTGAGCCTTCACCAGGTTCCGCGCGACGCCGAGTGCCCAAGCAATGAACGGGCGAGTGGAGTCATAGCTCTCGAAGCGATCCACGATAGCCAGCGCCACCTCTTGGAGCACGTCCTCTGCATCGTCACGATTGCGCACGAAAGAACGGACGAAGCGCGCCACGGCCGGTTGCGCCTTGGTCCACTCGATGGTGAGTCGCTTGATAGATTCAGAATCGTCCATTCAACTCAGTATTGGCAGGTTTATCCAAACTATTACAGAAAACTCAAAAATCGTTCGATTCAGCGACTGAAGCGGTCACTGGCTCTTGATTCTGCAGTTCATGCAAAGCATTCGGAAACAAAAACCAATCTCCATTCTACCAGATCATTCTGTATTTTTGCACGACACCCAATCGGACCTGTTGAAGGCGTTCGCGTGCCTTGCGGCTTCGAATGGAGGTGCCGTTAATCTGTCTCTTCGGCGACCAGGCAGGGGGCTGAACCGAGGCGGCAATGAAACTGAAGGGAGCACCCAGTGGAGAGGTCGTCGATGTCGGTGATCTCGCGAATTCCGGTGAGGCTGGAGTCGTGGGTAACCCCCTTTCTCCCCCCATCCGCTCCGGTCCAAAGGCGGCTTCAAGGTCCTCCCGCCAAAAGCAATTTCCTGCTATGAGGTTAGTCAAGTCGAAGTGTGATTTTTTTTGTTTGGTCGAAGTATTGGTTTAGGTTCAGTTGAGAGGAAGGGCGCTCTTGTTCAGGGACTGAAAAAGGGCTTTCTTGAAAGCCCATATTTGCCCCCAACGGGAGGCGCAATGGAGATCAAGGACGAAACGGAATAAGTGCCGAAGGCCGAGCGCAGCGAGTTATGCCGGATTCGTCC
>CAJXVQ010000266.1 GCA_913060685.1 uncultured Verrucomicrobiales bacterium | reverse complement strand
TCTACACAGAGTAGATCGTCGGCAGCGTCAGATGTGTATAAGAGACAGAAATAGGTCTCTCGTTGTTTCTCTGCACATCCTCTATGAAAATCATCAATTTGCTTCTCTTGTTGCCTCTCGCCATCGTGCTCTCTTCATGTGGAGCATCGGTCGGTCTCGGCGGAACCGGTGCTACCTCTGACAGTCTGGCGTCCGTCTCAGTGAATAGCACCGATCTTGCCAAGGCCAAACGAGTGACCCGGCAGGTTTTTAGCGAAGAAGGTTTCCGGGAAACAGGAACCTCATCCAACACCATTCTCTTTACAAAAGTGGGCGGAAGATCCGCCCGCCTTGCCTGGGGTGGATGGTATGATGAGGTCATGATCAATCCCGAGGTTCTCGTGATGCCCGGCGCCAGCGGTATCCGTATCGATTGCGATCTCTACATAACCAACTATTCCGAAGCCTTCGGCGAAAGCTCCGCCCGCAAACCCTGGCGTGCGGGCCGCAGCGCCTACCGCAGTGTTTTAAAGCGGATCAAGAAACAAATCGAGAGTCAGTAGTTTGGCTCCGTGATGAAGCCAGAGTTAGGCCCGGGGCGAGATATTGCGCGGAAGTTTCCGCCCCATCAGTAGGATGAGACGGTGATGTTTCACCGGGTGGTTGTTGGTTTGACCTCTGAGAAACAGCGAAGGGAGATGATTTACCGACTCTTTACGCGCTGGAGGTGGCGGCTTGCTACGATGTCACGATGAGAGGGTTTATCGGATTGATTGCTATGGCATTGCTGGTCGGGGTTTTGATTTTTTGGAAGGGTGATTCAGATGATGAAGAGCAGTCGCCCGGGATGGAAGGTTCGGAGCGGGTGACGAAGAGTCCGCGGGAGAGGCAGTTGCAGGAGGTCCGGGCGAAGTCAGCAAGAGCGCTGAGTGTCGAGAATGCGCAGGGGAAGATCGAGGATTTTTTGGATGGGCATGCGGGGATGTTGGGGTGGGATCAGAAGACGGTGCGGGAGTTTAATCAGTTGGCCTATCACTGGGGCGTGGCCGACCCGGAAGGGGCGATGGCTTATGTGGGCAGTTTGAACGGGCCGGCGGATCTGACCTTGAGGGATCGATTGACCGCTCAGATTTTAAGAGCCTGGGGACTCGTTGATCATGAGGCCGCGCTCGCTTGGTTTGAGACACCAGGTCAGGAAAGGGAGAAGGATTCACAAACTTTGGTAAACGTGGTCCAGGGGATGTTCTATGCGGATCCGAAGGCAGTGGATGATTTTCTCCTCAGTCTTCCTGAGTCGGAGTACTTGGTCAATCGGACCTATGTTGACCGGGTGGCGCGGATGCACTTTATGCACAATGGGCTGGAGGAAGCGACGAAATGGGTTCGAGGATTTCCCAATGACCGAATCAGGATGAGGGCGTTTTACAAGATTGCCGACGATCTGGCAGCTCGTGATCCCAGGGAGGCGGCCGAGTGGATGACTCGTTATGCCGGGGAGACTGGGGCTAAATTGGCGTTGGGATCGATCGCTTCGGATTTGAGCCGGGCCGAGGGAGTCGCCCCGGGAGAGGTGGCAAAGTGGGCCCATTCTTTGCCGGCGAGTGAGGGAAGGGGGAATGCTATAGCGGTGGCCGTTGCGGCGTGGGCGAGACAAGAGCCGGTTGAGGCGGCAGAGTTTATGAAAAGATTGCCGTTGGGGGAGGAGAGAGAAGAGGTGGTGGCGAGCTTTGCGCCCGCAGTGGCCAGGATGAATCCAGAGCTTGCCATTGAGTGGGCGGAAACGATCTCCGATCAGGCGAAGCAGAATGACACCATAATTCGGACCTTGGTGCAGTGGGCCATCGCAGATCGTGAGGCCGCCACGAAATGGATGGAAACGGCGGAGGTGACGACGGAAGTCGGAGAAGCGATTTCGAAGAGTCCGTATTTTGGGAATCGCAAGGATGAGTAGTGGCCAGCGGCCAGGGATTTGCTTTTTGCTTCGATACCCTTAACGCAACTGGAGGCCTTGCCAAACCGCCCTTATCGCGAATTTCTCCTTCATGAGAAATCAACCAAAAAGGCGTTCCCGGGATTCTAAAGAATTCGCCGATCACGCCCTTACAAGCTAACATCGTCACCATGACTCTCGAAGAAGCTCTCTCCCGGCTCGAGGCCCTTGGCACGGAAAAGATGCGTCGGCAAAATACCAAACACGGTGCTGTCGGACCCCAATTTGGCGTCCGACGTGGAGACGTCCGGGCATTGGCGAAGAAGATCAAAATCAACCACGATTTGGGATTGGCTCTCTGGAAGACTGAAAACATCGACGCTCGCTTCCTCGCCATCCTCCTGATCAAACCCAAGAACCTCTCACCTGATGAGATCGACAAAATGGTCCGGTCCATCACCTTTGATGAAGTCGCAGATTGGTTCAATTCCTATGTCACGAAGAAGCACCCGGAGAAGGAAACCCTCCGCCAAAAGTGGATGGCCGCTGATGACCCCATGAGAGCTCGCGCTGGTTGGAGCCTGACTGCCGAACGTGTCGCAAAAAGTCCGGACGGCCTCGACCTCGCAGCACTCCTCGACCGCATCGAATCCGAGATGGCCGACGCCGTCCCTGAAGTCCAATGGACCATGAACGGCACCCTCGCCGAAATCGGAATCAACTTCCCTGATAAGCGAAAGCAGGCCCTCGCAATCGGAGAGAAGTTAGGAATTTATCGCGACTACCCCTGCTCCAAAGGCTGCACTTCCCCCTTCGCTCCGATCTGGATCCAGGCGATGGTGAGCCGACAAGGGTGAACAGGATGTCATTCAGTTTGGAATGTTTGCCGCGCATAGCATGCCTTCTGCGGAGCCATTCTTGGCCACTTTTTCTCCTTTCGAATAGAAAAAGCGGGCTTCCGGGATCATCGGGAGTGCCAAGAGGAGGCGTTGAAGCAATTTCCGAGGCCTATTTTTTGACGTCAATTTCCGGGCACTGTTTGAGATAGTTGAGAATGGCCGGCCGACTTTTGGGCAGCACGGGTTCGCCGGAGTTGATGATTTCAGAATAGGTCCTTCCGGAATTCCAACGATCCCAGGTGGCGAGGTCACTGGCGACCAGTCCCGCGAGAGGGCGGCGGTTGATCACAAAGTTTTCAAAGGCAAGCGCGACAGGCTTCCGCATCGATGGGTCGCCTTTCATGCCCTGCAAGCGGAGAGCGAGCAGGGCGGATTGGATTTCTGCCAAGGTGCGGGTGCGGTCGTCGAGGTAGCGTTCACGGATGAATTTGACCGCATTTTTTCCATTGGCGGAGAGTTCTGCATCGAGAAGTGCCGCAAGATCGCGGGCGTCGTTGGTGTTCCAGTTTACCATCACTTTTTCGCGCAGTTGCGACCTGATGGCGTCATCCGCTTGCAGGCCCAGGAGACGCCAATAGAGTGCGGCTTCACTGGCCCGATCTGGATCGGCGAGCCATTTTTGCAAGAGGTCGGGATCAGGCAGCAGGGTCTGAACCCGCACGACTTCGTAGGGAGCATGCGCCCAAGCAGTCCATGCCGAGCGAGCCACCCTGAGATCGCGATTTCCTAAATAGGGCAGAAACACATTGAGTTGCTTCGACCACCCGGAATTTACGCTCGGCTCGAAGGTTTTCAGCGAAAGAACGGTTTCGACGAATCCCTGTAGGTCTGGAGAGACGGACTCTAAGAGAGTTTCTTCTTTGCCACGATAGGCCACCAGGATTCGGGTGCCGAAGATCGCTTTTGGTGGCTCTACAGGAAGGCCCAGCGCGGCGTCATCACCACGTAATATTTTCTCAACCTTGAAGGTCCGCCGGTTTGTGGCTCTTGCAATGACCAGCGAATCAGCTGCGATGATCTGCTCCGCAAAACACGGCTTTTGTTGTCCAAGACCCTGACAGATCGGACAGGCTTGTACCGCCGCCGTCAAGGTAACGGCGGCGAACAATGCGGCTGGCCTCAGGCGAATCATGGGTTCATGGTTTGTACCAAATCGGGCTGCTCCAGGCGCGTTCCTGAATCGTCGCAGGAGTGTCCTTCGGAGGGGCGACACCGAACTGGACGGCATCGTAGGTCGACCAGCGCGGAGTCGGAATCTCGAGGGTCCGGGTGTAGTAAAGCGCGTGAAGCGAAGGGTCAAAATCCGGATCGGTCCAGCTGCTCATCAGCTCGATGGCACCGATGCTGTTCTTGTAAGCGGCGGTCGTGATATCGACGGTGTTGCCGACCGGTATGGTGCAGCGGCCCTCGGCATTGATTTTCCGCTTGTCGGAGACGACGATGTCATAGATGCGCTCCATGGGCTTCCCGTCTTTGCTAACCCAGCCCTTGATGATTTGGATGCGGTCGAGGTTGGCACCATCGGGGTCTTTGGTGGCATGGACGTAGAAGGTAGGCGCTTTGTCCAACTTGTTGAGTGTGGACCCCATGGAGCTGCCTTTTTCGTAGCCCAGCTTCACCAGAGTGATCGCGTCGGCAGGGTTGGCAGGAAGGTCGGAACCGCCAAAGAAACGAGGCCGAATCCGGGTTCCGGAAGTGGCAAATGTTTCACGCGTGCGCAGGGCATCGTAGATCGCTCCACGGGTGTTCTTCGGTGCCCAAACTCCGGTGATGGAGCCAGGGTTCGAGTCTTTGCCGTCGATCCAGCCGGTGATGTCCTTGGTGAGTCGTCTTTCGATCGGTCCATCGGCTCCACCGTGGCTGCCTTGATAGTTATCCTCAACGACATCACTCGGGGTTCCATTGTGACTGTCGGTGCCACCGACAAAGCCGAGCTTGTAGGGGTTCGCACCGAGGTCCTTGTCATAGACCAGCCCTTTGGTGATGGCGGCGCGGACGAAAAATTCTTTTTTGAATTCGCGGCCACTACTGTTCTGAATGCTGTCGCTGTTTTCGAAGTCCGCGAATTCGTCGGCAGGCCAGAACTTGCGGTGAACCTCGGAGTTGCCCTTAATTTGCATCATTTCGATCAGCGGTTCGAAGTGGCTCCGTCGTTCGGCGTAGTCCCTGTCGATCGGAGCCCCGGCGTTGTCCACCGGCTCGAACATCATCCCCTTGCTGGCATTCGAGTTGTGCGGGATCGCAAGTAGGCTGCGACCTTCCTTCTCCTGCTGCTCCATCCAATCCCAGAGCTTTTCCTCATCGTTTGAATCGAGGGCACTAAAAGGCTGATCCGGGACGTTCAGGTCGCGAAAGAGGACATTGCGATGCATGTTGCCCCCATTGGGGGCTGAGGTCCACTCGTAGCCGACGATGGTGGAGAATTCGCCCGGATCGTAGTGATCGACGGCAGCTTTGATCATCAACTGCCAGGCGCTCCTTGTGGTTTCCGGGCCGGCGTAGAAAGGCGGATGCTTGGAGCTTCCGGAGCGGTTGGGTGTGACAACATATTTGACGAACCATGCCTCCTGTTCTTCGAACTTGGTGAGGCTTCTGAGTTCGACGAGTTGCTCGTTGTCGTGTCCCTTGGCCCCGGGAACCTGAGTCGAATACATCTCACCGATGAACTCGGCGTGATCGGTGACGGCACAGAAGTCGAGGGGCTTGACGATGTTGTGCTTGGCACCGTTAACGACCATCGATTCACCTTTGGCGAAGCGGTAGGCGTCATCGGGGCTGAGGCGTGCCCCGCCGATGTAGGCATCGAGCGAGTAGGAAGTATGGACGTGAATCTCGCCGAAATAGGCTTCTTTAAGTGGATTCTCCGGAAGGGCGGCTTCCCTTTCTTCCAATGTTTGGGCGAAGGAAATAGATGGAAGAATCAAGCAGGACAGAAATAGGAATGGATTTTGCATTTGTTAATTTTTGTGGGTAGGAGGCGGGAATGCCCGGGACTATTTTGGGCTGTACCAGATTGGGGAGGTGTAGGCGCGTTCCTGACCCTTGAGGGGGATCTCCCTGGGGATCTTAATCTTGAACTTGATCGCGTCGTAGGCCGTCCAACGGGGAGTTGGAATCTCGATGACGCGGGCATAGTAGAAGGCGGAAAGCGCTGGATCGAAATCGGGATCGGTCCAGACGGTGCCGAGCTCGGAGGCGCCGATGGTGTTTTTCCAGGCGGGAATGGAGAGGTCCACGGTATCGCCGACGGGCGTCTTGCAGCGGCCTTCGCTGTTGATCTCGCGGTCGTCGGAAACCGCAACATCATAGACGCGTTCCCGGGCCTTGCCGTCTTTGTCGAGCCAGCCCTTCACGATCTGGACGCGGTCGAGGTTGGCTCCTTCGGGGTCGCGCAGGGCGTAGACGAGGAAGCTGGCGGGTTTGCCTTCGGGAGCGTTTGTGAGGTCGCCGCCCATGGGCACTCCCTTGCGGTAGCCGACCTGGGCAAGGTCGCGGCGCTCAGCGTCTTCCGTCTTGAAGTCGAATCCGCCGAAGAGGCGGACGCGCATGCGCGGGCCAGTGGTGGCGTAAACTTCGCGTCGCTCCATGGCATCGAAGAGGGCTCCGCGGGTATTGGACCCGGCCCATACGGCGGTAAGGCCCCCGGTGATGTAGCGCCAACTGCGGTAGGAGATGTCGAGTTCCTTGTTCTCCTTGGCGAGGTGGTTGGAACGCTCTGGGTTCGGTTCGTAGGCCGCAAACTTACCGAAAAAGTTGTCGTTGTCGGGAGTGGTGAGGCCGGTGTGGGTGTCGCTGGCTCCAACGAGGCCGAACTTGAAGGGGTTGGTGCCGAGCTTCTTCTCGAGTTCGAGTCCGCGTTTCAGACCGGAGCGCGTGTACTCGCCGGGGAGCATTGCCGCAGTCTTGGCCTCACTGGCATCAAGGTTGCCCCAGTCCCAAGTCTCGAAGTCGGCAAATTCGTCGTCCGGCGAAAGCATTGGGTGGGCCTCGCCGTCGCCCTTGATCTGGGTAGCCTCGTAGAGTCGTTCCCACTTCTGACGGGTCGCGGCGTATTCCGCGTCCAATGGCTCGCCGTCGGCGAAGTCATCCTGGAGGGCAAACATCATGCCGTTGGAGAGGTTGCCGTTGTGCGGGATGGCGAGGACGTCGCCCCCGGTCGTATCCTCGTAGTTTTGGAGCCACTTCCAAAGGTCGCGGGGGTCCGGACTACCGATCGGTGGGGTCGTGGTGTAAGGGACGATCCGCCCGGTGCGCTCGGGGCCATCGCGGAAGATGACATTGCGGTGCAGGTTGTTACCCTTCACCAGGCAGGTCCACTCGAAGGCGGCGAAGGTGGTGAAGCGATGAGGCTCGTTAAATTCCTCCGTGGCTTGGACGATGTCGTCCCACACCCGCTTGTAGGCCGGGTTGCCGGGCTGGTAGTTGAGGGCCGGATCGATCGTTCCCTGGGAGAATTGTCTGATCATCTCGAGGGCCGCCTGCTGTGCATCGCTTCCGCCTTTCGCGAAGGCCTCGTGAAATTTCTTCCCGCTCTCATTGGCCACGATATTCGGCGTGCCTTTGATGATGTCGGTAATGGCACCCATCGCGTCCGAGTGGTCCGTGATCATGAAGAAATCCATCGGGCGGCTGAGCTTGACGGGCTGACCGGTGTTCGACGTGACCTGCTCGCCGCGGGCGAAGCGGTAGGCATCGCGGGGCATCAGCCGGGTGCCGCCTCCACCCGCATCGGCGGAGAGTCCGGTATGAACGTGGGTGTCGCCGAAGTAGACGTCAGTGGGGAAAGCTCGGTCGGCGTAGGGCGAATACGGGCGTCCCTTGAGGTCAGCGGCGTCGAGGCCGGCGCTGTCCTGTGCGCAGACACTTGAGCCAGCGAGGCCTGCGGCCATCAAGGTTCGTGCGCCTATTGCCAGTGCTTTTTGAAATTTCATAAGATGTCGGGGATTAAGTTTGGAGAGGGAAGTGGGGGGGCATCAGAATTTGGCGATGAACTTGAGCCAGACAAAGTCGCCTTCGGGGCGATTCTCGACGTCGAGCTCGTGAAGCCATTTCAGTTCGGCAAGGAAATCCATGTCGCCGATCTTACCAACGTAGGAGATGGCGGGCCCAATGCCCGTGGTTCGAGCTTCGAAGTCGCCCAAATTGGCTCCAGCACCGCTATCCCCGGTGATCTGCTCGTACCAGTAGCCGTTGATCCCGACTCCGGCGAGGCCGCCCCATAGAGGGAAGTGTTGGGCGAGCGTTCCGTCGAGATGAACTTGTCCGCCTGTCTTGTAGTTGGTGTCGGAGTTCTCGAAGTTATAGTCGTAGCCGGCGAACAGCGAGGCCTCGCGTCCGTTCTTCTGACCGAAGTACATGAACCCGACGGTGGGTTCGAGGGTCCAGTAGTTCTTGCCGGTGTTGGCGAGGCGCCCGACCTCGTAGCGTCCGGTGGGAGCGTAAACGCCGAGACGGTAGTTGATATTAAAGTCGGGATTGAAATTCTGATTGAGCATCACGGGCATGAGGACGATGTCACCGATTCCGGAAATGCTGTCTGAACGGCGGACGGTGCCAGAACTGGTGATAACGTTGGCGCTGATGTCGAGATCGACGAAGGGGACGGTTGCGCTCATGGCATAGGACCAGCAGTCGTTGATCTCACCCCATGACGGACGCCAGAGCATCGTCAAGCCGTTGGCAACCGAATCGATATCAGCACCGCCCGTGATGAGGCCGGCGATCGGAAGGACGCGGTTGGAACTGACCTCGGCATTCCAGGAAAGGAAGTTGTAGCGGGCAATGAAGGTTTCGGTCGGTGGGACGCCGTCCATAAAGGAAGACATCGAACCCGGCATGTAGTGCCCGGTTCCGCCTTCTTCGGCGTGTGAGGTGACTACTGAAAGTGCGCAAAGGAGCGTGCTGGTGAGGTTTCGGTATTTCATGGATTGCCTGTCGGTATTTCATGGATTGCCTGTCGGTATTTCATGGATTGCCTGTCGGTATTTCA
>CAJXVQ010000265.1 GCA_913060685.1 uncultured Verrucomicrobiales bacterium | reverse complement strand
CGAGATCAGCCTCGGTCTCGTGGGCTCGGAGATGTGTATAAGAGACAGGCGTATTGCCGGCCTTCGAGCGATTCACGCATATCGTGAAGGGCATTGGCGAGGGTGTTCACTTCTCGGCCCAATCCGACGTCAGGCTTGGAGAGTCGTTCACCACGGGTGATGGCGCGGGCATAGGCGGTGAGCTTGCCGACCGGGCGAAAGAGCCAGATGAAGACTGCTCCGATGAGGGCGAGAATGCCAAGGCCGATGAGAATGGCGGATGAGATGATTTTTTTTCGTCGTTCCTTGACGAAGGGGAGAACGTCACTTTGGGCCTTGGAGACGGAGACGCAACCGGTGATTTTTCCATCGCGCCGGATGGGAGCTCCGACATACATGACCGATGAGTTGGCGTTGCTTTCGTCGGTTCGGGAGGATCGCGCTCCGTATTTTCCGTTGAGAGTTTTGTAGACGTCGGACCATTCGGAGAAGTCTTTGCCGACGTTTTGGGGAGTGGCGCTATCGAATAAGACGATGCCGTTTTGATCAGTGAGGTAGGCGTTGATTCCGACCTTGTTCTTGAGGACAGCGTAGATACGGGCTTCGAATTTACGGTCTTCGATGCCTTGAAAGACCTTGTCGAGATTCTGGCCATTTTCGACGAAGTTGGCGAGGAGTTGGGCGGAATCGATCATGGATTCCTCGGTGGCCTGGAGGGTTTGAGCTTCGAGATCCTCAAGGAGGTAGTCGGTGAGCCTGTAAAATCCCAGCCCCATGATGACCGTGATGAAGAAGAGGGTGACCCGGGTGAGACGCATTTGAGATTTGAGGTTTGAGCACGAACGATGAAATTTGAACGGCTTGGTTGCAGGGGGCAATCTGGAGAGTGACCTTCCTAGAGGATGAGGGTGTAGCCGAGACCGCGGCGTGTTTGGATGGTTTCGGCGGCGTCCTCGGAGTGGGTGCGGAGCTTGGCGCGGAGGGACTTGATGTGGGCGTCGATGGTGCGGTCCATGGCGGAGCCGGGGTCATCCCAGGCTTGCTCGAGGAGTTGCTCGCGGGTGAAGACGCGACCGGGTTGACCGAGGAGGATGGCGAGAAGTTTGTATTCGTGGGCAGTAAGGTCGAGCGGATGGCCGCAGCAGGTGATGCTCATGGTGTCGGCGCGGTGATGGAGGAGGTCAGAGGAGATTTGTGGCGCTGACTTTCCTCTCCGAAGGATAGCTCGAATGCGAGCGACGACGGTGCGGGGAGAGAACGGTTTGGTGACGTAGTCATCGGCTCCGAGTTCGAGGCCGAGGACATGGTCAATTTCGGAATCGCGTGCGGTGAGGAAGAGAATGGGGACCTGGGAGAAGTTCCGGATCTTGCGGCAGAGGTCGAAGCCGGTGAAGTCGGGAAGGCCAATGTCGAGGACTGCGAAGTCTGGGGCGTGAGAGCTGAAGTGATCGAGTCCCTCTTGTGCGGTGGTGACATGAGTGACGGAAAAGTTCTCGGTTTCGAGAGCATAGATCAGCGTATCCGCGATGGCGGGTTCATCTTCGACGAGCAGGACAGAAGGCATTGCGATGAATCGTAGGAGGATAAGGTTGATGACGCAAGCGACACCCTGAGGCATCGTTCTTCTGAATTCATGAAATGCCGGGTCGTTTTTTCGGTCAGACGTGAGGACGTTTGGGTGATTTTCGATTTTGATATGAACTCTATTCAGTAAGATTGAGACACATGGCTATGCGGGTGTTAAGAAAACCACAACGAACGAAGAATTCATCAATACGCGCAGTCTTGTCCAGCGTATGAGTTTCGATGCCGGAGTAGGGAGACCATCAGGTCTTGGGGTGTTTTCTCATGACAGGGTGCAGGCGTGACGATCAAGCCAGTGCCGAGGTGCTCTATTTGAGTGTTTTTGGCTGGTGCTGAAATGGATTCCTGATGCATCAAGGCGAAGCCATGATGGTGAGTCACCATTGATTTAAATCAGAAAATGGGACCTTTAATCCGTGATAGGCGATGGATGAATGCGGCGTAGGATGGTGGTGTTCATCACGATGGGAGTAGAAGAATTTGGTCAGCCGATCCTCAAAGGCAATTTCCTGACAAGGAAGATAGGGAAAGTTTCATGGATCGCATCGGTATTTGTCGCAATTCTGCTCATCAGCATGATGGGGTCGGCAAGGTCGGAAGAGGCGGATTCAACTCGTGCTTTTCTGATCTCGAAGAAGACCACGGATCTCTTGGATAGCCACTGCTACGACTGCCACGACGGTGATACCCAGAAGGGGGACATCCGGTTGGATAATTTGGCTGATTTAGAGAATCCAAAACGTTTGGATCTTTTGAACCGAATGCAGGAGCAACTCTACTTCAAGCACATGCCGCCAAAGCGAAAGAAGCAGCCGAGTGAGGAAGAGCGGAAAGCGATTTTGGCGGTTCTCTCGGCCGAGTTGGGTGTTCACGGGGCTTCGACATTGGAAGGGAAATTAGAGAAGCCTGAATTTGGAAATTATGTCGATCACGAGAAGCTTTTCTCCGGTGACTATGCAGATTTACCTGGGTTCACCAATGACCGGCGTTGGTTGATTAGTGAATATATCTTTAATGCGAAGTTTCAACGATTGTTGGAGAATCGCACGCAAGGGAAGCGAAAAGGAGAGAGGTTGACGGTGTTTGGTGGAAGTAAGATTAGGGACCTCAGTCTGACAAATCCCTTTCTGCTGCCGAATGTTTCCGGGGTGAGGTATTATGCGAACGAGGATCTTACCGGTGGTCATTTATCGAGCATGTTGACGAATGCGCAGAAGACCTCGCAATACATCACGGGCTACCTTGTGAAGCGGAACAGCAAGTATCTACCCGCCATCAATGAGATCATGGCGCTTGATGACCAACATGAGGCGACCTTGAGTTCGCGTCGGGCGTTTTTGAAAAACTTCATCGCCAGGCTTTGCAGTGAGCTTTACGGCAGTAGACATCAGTCCTTTTTGCCGGCTTTTGCGCCGGTGGAGTTGAAGTCGGTAAAGGAACTGGCGGAGGGTGAGAAATATAAAAAAGCGCCGTTTCATGTTGCCCAGAATATGCTGAAGGGACTCGAGGGGGATGCCACGGTTTATCAGTTCCTTTTGGAACCCCAGCATGAGGGGAAACCTGATGAGGAATTTCGGGAGTTGTGTGAGCGGACTTGGTTTTACTTCGGCGATCATGAGCGGAAGATTCAGGGACGGATGACAATTCTGCGGGACTACCTGCCTGATATTCGTGAGAACCTGATCAAGAATCGCCGTAAATTTAAGCCTCTGGTTTACAAACCACTTGATGAGGCTGAAATGCAAATCATCCGGGCTTCGATCAAAAGACATCGCAAAAAAGGCGATCACTACGGTGCGTTGATCGAGAGGTGTGTGACCGAGTGGGAAGACGGATTTGAGAAAGAACGAATTGCGGCGGGGCCACCATCGGATGATCTTTTATCTACTTTGATTGAGCAGTTGAGTGTGCAAATCCTCGAACGCTCACCAGACGCAGGGGAAGCGGATCAATACCTCGCGCTTTCGAAGTCTTATGTGAGTAAACTGGGTAAGTTGAAAGCCATCCAGAAGCTCATTCAGACTTTCATTCTATCGAGTGAGTTTGTCTACCGTCAGGAATTTGGTGCCGGAGAAGCAGACGAGCATGGTCGCCGGTTGCTTTCTCCGCGCGATGCCAGCTACGCCATTACCTATGCTTTAACGGATCAAAGTCCCGATGAGGAGTTGGTCAAAGCTGTTGCAGATGGCAAGTTGAAGACGCGCGAGGATTACCGGAGGGAGGTTCTCCGGATTTTGGCGAAGAGGGATAGGCATTATCTCATCGATCCCATTCTCGCCGATAAAAATTATCAGGAGAACACCACCAATGCCGCGATCCGAAAACTACGATTCATCCGCGAATTTTTTGGATACCCCGCTGCGATCACAATTTTTAAAGATGAGAAACGGTTTGGAGGTGATCGACTGGGGAACGCCACTTCGCGCCTTCTCAGCGAGACTGATCGGACCGTTGAACACATCCTGGAGAATGATCAAAACGTCTTTGAAGAGTTGCTGACGACTGAGAAATTTTTCGTTTACCACGACGGAGACAATGAGCGGATGCAGGCGGCTTCCGACAGAATCAAGCGCATCTTTGATCACTTCAAGGACCTCGACTGGCAGAACTTTAAGAAAGAAGATCTTCTTGATCATAAGGAGTTCCTCAAAGAAGTGAAAATGCGGAGCGTCGATCCGGATAAACTGGACGCTCGAAATCGCCAGGGAAACACGATCCAGCTGTTTAAAAAGTCGATGGAAACCATCACGGCCCGCTTGAACAAGGGGCAAAAAGCAGCGGCTCCCTATGATCTCTATCGGGGCTACGGCAATGACTTCATGAACGGCTACAACGTTTCCAAGTTCTTCAATTTTCGCATGGACAACTGGAACTACGAAACGATTCAGCCGGCCAAGGTTGCGCATCGCAAAGGTTTGCTCACGCATCCGGCCTGGTTAATTGCCCATGCTCAAAACACCGAGACCGATCCGGTCCATCGAGGAAAATGGGTGCGGGAGAAGTTGCTTGCGGGCACCATTCCGAACATCCCGATCACGGTCGACGCCGTCATTCCGGAAGATCACGACAAAACCCTGCGCGACCGCTTGGCGGGTGCGACCGAAACGAAGTATTGCTGGAAGTGTCACGAACACATGAATCCGCTGGGTTACCCCTTCGAAAGCTACGACGACTTTGGGCGATTCCGCTTGGAGGAGTCGTTGGAATATCCGAACAAGCTTATCAAGAAGAGCCCGGATAAAGGGCAGCTCTTGATCGATACCCGCGATGTCTACGAGACACATCCAGTGAACTCAAAGGGATACTTGAAGGGGACGGGAGAGGAGTCCTTGGATGGCGAGGTGAAGGACGCGATTGATTTGGCGGAACGCCTTGGCAAGTCACGCCGGGTTCGTCAGTCCATGATCCGCCATGCCTTCCGATACTTCATGGGGCGCAACGAATTCCTTTCCGATTCAAAAACCCTCATTGAAGCCGAACAGGCTTATCTCAAAAACGGAGGGAGCTTTGATGCTGTCATTGTCTCACTGCTCACTTCAGATTCATTCATCTACCGCAAATCCATCGAGAACTAGACAAAGAGAAAAATGACCAGCAGAAGAGATTTTCTAAGAACGTCCGCACTTGGAGGCGGGGCCATGGCTCTGGCTCCTTCATTCAATCAGTTGTTTGCGGCTTCGAGCGGTGCCGGTGTTCCCAAGCGTTTTATCTTTATTCGAAAGTCGAGTGGCATTCGCCCCCTGGAAATGGCTCTTCGCGATTTCTCGGCCAAGGACAAGGCTCTTGATGAGAAGAAGGAGCCGCTTCAGGTGGATTTGGCCAAGCATGAGCTGCCGAAGTGGCTGCGGGGCTTGGATGCTCATAAAGAACACATGACTATTTTGCAGGGGCTCTCGGCCAAGATGAGTGAGAACGTTCACTATTCCTTCTCGTCGGTCATGGGGTGTTTTAAATCAAATCGAAATACGCTCAGTGCAATCAAGCGGGCGACGATTGATTTTGAGTTGGCGAAGCTTTTTCCTTCTCCTTTTGGACATGTCGAATTGTCATTCGCGGGTGGGCGGACGGGAATTGTCTCGGGCTATTCTGCTTCGGCACCGCAAACGCGGAATTATTGTTATGCTGATCCCGACACTGCGCGAAGTGAACTTTTCAAGTCGGTTCTGAATCCGGAAGCGGTCAATTCCGACAATGACATGCTCTCGTTTTTACAGAGTAAGGAAGGGCGAAAAATTGGGGGAATCAAAGGGCCTGAAAAGAGACGCCAGGAAACGCATCTCGAATCAATTGAGGCCATTCGCGAGCGTAACAAGAAGTTGATCGCGATTTCGGGATCGCTTGCCAAACATCTGCCCGAACTTGCACCGGTCCATGCAAATGGTGGTGCCAATGCGAGTACGCCCGAGAAGCAGGCGGCCATGACCGACGTGCTGATTTCGGCCTTGAAGGCCGGTTTGACCAATGTCGTCACTTACACCATTGATGATCTTGGTACGCCGATCACGGGGCTGCCGGGAAATGAAACGGACCGTGTCGGCATTCACCCGCTTGGGCATGATGAAGCCTTCGGTGGGGTTCCCGCCTGGAAGACGCGGGAGCAAATCCGGATCAGTCATGTGAATCAGATCAACACCATCGTCGAAGAGCTGAAGCAGACCCCCGAGGGGAGTGGCACCATGTTTGACAACACCATGATCATGTATTTTCCGGAAAACGGAGAGACCCACCATGGTGTTGGCAAGGAGTCTCCTTTTCTCATCATGGCTGGCAACAACTGCAACCTGGATATTGCAGGTCGCTACATTCGCCTCCCTTACCTTGGCAACGAAGGCCACAAGACTCTCGGCAACTGGTATACCACCTTGCTCAACGCCCATGGAAATCCCATGGAGCACTACGGTGACCTCGATCTTGAGATGGCACGTAAGAAGCTCGACCAGACCGGGTCGATCAAACTGTTCATGGCTTAAGTTTAACTCCTCTCAAAATGAAATCTCCACTACCCATCTTTGCGCTGATCTGCGCGATTCTTTCTACGCTTTCGGCATGGGCCGGACCGACCAAGCCTCAGGTCGTTCCTGAAAAACTGAAGGTGCATGGCATCTTTCGCAGTCACATGGTGATTCAGCGCGACGAGCCCATTACGATCTGGGGCTGGGCACCGATTGGCTCTGTGGTGGAAGTTTCTTTCGGAAAGAACTCTGCGACCAGCAAGGCCGCTGGCGAAGCGGGTCGCTGGGAAGTGACGTTTGAGCCACAAGCAGCGAATTCAGGGCCGCAGATGCTGATCGTTAAAGGGGCTAAGGCGACCGTCAAAATGGAGGACATCCTGATCGGAGATGTCTGGGTCATGAACGGGCAGAGCAATATGGCGTTTGGCTTGAAGGCCGTCTATCAGGCCGGCTTTGAATCGGCCCAGGCGCACCTGCCGCAGTTGCGCCATTTCCGAATCCAATCCGGCGCCGAGTCCGAGTATGTCGAGACGGACATCAACGAAGACTTCATTTTCGGCAAGGACGTTGAGGACAAGAACTGGAGAGTGGTCACGCCGGAGACCTCGCTTGATATGGGAGCGATTGGATTTGTCTTCGGATCGCGATTACAGCGTGCCTTGCAGATTCCGATTGGCATCATCGATAATTCACGGGGTGGAGCATCACTCGAAAGCCTCGTTCCACGCCACAAGTTTGCGGATGATCCTCAAGCTGCCGACTACTTGAAGTGGGTCGATGGCCGCCGCGCGGACTTCAGTTTCGAAGACTTTCATAAAGCCCAAATGGACAAGTGGGTTGCGTCTGAAGCGAAATATCAAAAGGACATCGCTTCCGACAAAGAGAAGGGGGTCACAAAGAAGCGTCGCCGTCCCGGAAAGCCGGACGGGAGTATTCGCACGTGGTCCGTTCCCGGTCGTAGCCCCAGTGATGCTGCCGCCTGCTACAATGGCATGTTTGGCGTCTTCAAAGGTCTCAACATCAAAGGAGTGGCGTTCCATCAAGGCTTCAACAATGCGATGATGAACACGAGTTGCAAGCCGAAGTTCTACCGCACGCTCATGAAGCTCATGGTCGATGGTTGGCGGGATGATTTTGGCGAGAAACTGCCTGTCGCAATCATCGGATTGTGCGCCGGAGGGAAGGCCCAGACTAGGCTCAATTTTGAAGAGCTTGGGCTTTCGTCTGCCGCCTATATCCGCGAATCCCAGCGGCTGGGCCTGAGGGATGCCGAGGATCAAAGCGACACCGTATTCATTCCCGCCTATGATCAAAAAATTCCCCAGCTGCACACCAAGAAGAAAAAGGAACTGGGCCTCCGCACCGCGCGATGGGCGTTGAACACACTCTATGGAATGGAGAGCGTGGTCTGGGAAACCGGAGAGTTTGTCTCCGCCGTGCCCCAAGAGGGCAAGATGCTGCTCACCTTTGATAAGCCCGTGCGGGTTGATGACTTCGGGTCCGAGATCGAGGGCTTCTCCATCGCCGACAGTTCCGGAACCTACTACATGGCCGAAGCCATTTACCTTGAGACGAAAGACAAGAACGAGCGGTATAAGCAAATCTTCGTTTCCAGTCCTCTCGTCAAGGGGCCCGTCTCCGTGCGCTACGCATGGTCCCGCGCCCCGATGGGAAACCTTAAAATTAACGGAATCCCCTGGCAACAGCTCCAAAGTTTCCGCACGGATCAAATCGATTTTTCACCCGAGGTCACCCACCAGGACCCCGACGGAGGTAAGAAGAATTCCGATGCGGTGAAGATTCTCAAAGCTGCTGCTGCTGAATCGCTCAAAGAGAGGCTTGGGACGGTTGCGAATTAGGTGGGGGTAGTGGCTGCGAATTGAAGTTGGTCTTCATCTGCGATGAGCGAGATGGAATTGGGGGAGACGAGATTCTACTCTCTGGGTCTTTACTAGGAGAATGAGCCAGATTGTAAGGATGAGACAGCGGAAGATCGTAAGGATGGTTCTGCTTTTTGCTTCGGTGGGATGGGGGATCTCGATCTGGTTTGTGATCGTTCCTTGGGATCTTGCGGTGGCTGGTCTCAGGGAGATGGGAGCCAGGCCGATCTCGGATGATCCCTTTTTGAACTATTGGATGAGAGTGATCGGACTCATTTGTAGTTTGATCGGGTTGGGATGTTTGATGGTGGCCTTGCGGTTAGATCGTTATGCGGTGCTTGTTCCGCTGGTGGCATGGTTCCACTTTTTGGTTGGTGTTGGGTCCTGTCTCTTATACACATCTCCGAGCCCACGAGACCGAGGCTGATCT
>CAJXVQ010000264.1 GCA_913060685.1 uncultured Verrucomicrobiales bacterium | reverse complement strand
GTATAAGAGACAGCGCCAGTTCTTTCGCAAGAACGGTATCGGCCTCGGTGCCGCTTCGCTCGCCACCCTCCTTCCGAACTCCCTCAGCGGACTCTCAAATTCCGCCATCCCAGCTGAACTCAAAAAAGTCGCGCCGAAGGCCAAACGGGTCATCTACCTCTCCATGCTTGGAGCCCCGAGCCAGCTCGACCTCTTCGACTACAAACCGAAATTACAGGAACGTTTCGCCGAAGACCTTTCCGGCTACCTCAAGGAACAGGGCCAGCGCCTGACCGGCATGACCTCGAAACAGGCCAAGTTCCCCCTTGCCCCCTCGGTCTTCAAATTTAAACAGCACGGTAAATCCGGAGCCTGGATTTCAGAACTCCTCCCGCACACCGCCAGGATGGCGGATGACATCGCGATCATCAAATCGATGAACACCGAGGCGATCAACCATGAACCCGCAAACCAACTTTGCTACACCGGCAACCAGCAGAACGGAAAGCCCTCCCTCGGTTCCTGGCTCGCCTATGGTCTCGGTTCCCAAAACGAAGACCTCCCGAATTTCGTTGTCCTCCACGCCCAGCACACCGGCCCGGGAAACGTGCAAGCAATCTCCTCCCGCCTCTGGGGAGCGGGCTTCCTTCCCGGAAAATACGCCGGTGTTGCCCTGCGGCCAAAAGGCGATCCCGTCCTCTATCTCCGTGACGCCCCGGGCATCGACCGCGACCTTCGCCGCAACATGCTCGATAGCCTTAATACCTTGAACCAAAAAAGCTACGATGCCGTCGGCGACCGGGAAATCCAAACTCGAATGCAGCAATATGAGATGGCCTTCCGCATGCAGGCATCCGTTCCCGAACTCAGCGACCTCTCCACTGAGAACGAAGCAACTCGTGAAATGTATGGTCCGCAGGCCAAGACTCCCGGATCCTTCGCAAGCTCTTGTCTTCTTGCCCGACGCATGATGGAACGCGGTGTCCAGTTCGTGCAAATTTTCCACCGTGGTTGGGACCAGCACGGTAACCTTCCCAAAAATATCAAGCCTCAGTGTGAAGACATCGACCAACCCTGCTGGGCCCTCATCCAAGACCTCAAGCAACGAGGCATGCTCGAGGACACCCTCGTCATCTGGGGGGGCGAATTCGGCCGCACCGTTTACTCACAGGGCACCCTGACCAAGACCAACTACGGTCGCGATCACCACCCGCGCGCGTTCACGATATGGATGGCCGGCGGCGGAGTCAAAGGCGGACAAGTCTATGGAGAGACCGATGACTTCGGCTACAACATCACCGCGAAGCCCGTCCACATCAGCGACCTCCACACCACCATCCTTCATCAACTCGGTATCGATCACCACAAGCTCACCTTCAAATACCAGGGCCTCGACCAAAAGCTCACCGGAGTCAAACCGACCAAAGTCATCTCTGATATCCTAGGGTGATTTCTTCTTACCAAATCTCCAGAGAACCTTCTCGGATCGCACGATGATCGTGCCATCGAAGACGATAGGCGACGCGAACACCGGCTCGCCAAATTCGCTCAAAGCCAGCTCCTTTGCGCCCTCGCGCGAGACCTGATGAACAAATCCCTGACCCTCTTCCGAGAAGGCATAGAGTTTGTTTCCAACGAGCGTCAAAGACGCTGAAATTTTACGTTTGTAGGTATCCCGCCAAAGCCGCGCCCCGGTCTTTCGGTCAAGGCAACTCAATCGCCCGGTATCATCAGCCATGTAGATTTCATCACCTGACAGGACAAACGAAGGAGTCTTTGGCACATCCTTATTGGCAGACCACTCCACGTGCGATTTTGTGATATCACCTTTCGCGCCCTTCAATCGAATCGCCAACAAATTTGGCTTCATGAAACCCGTCGCGACATAGACTTTTCCGTCGTCGTAAACCGGTCTCGGCACAAGGGAGAATCCCTCGCCATAGTCCACCCACCAAAGCAGCTTTCCATCCATGGGTCGGTAACCTCCGACCATGCCACTGCCCTGACTTACTACGACCTTCTCTCCATCCATCTCCACGATCAAAGGAGTCCCGAAGGAGAACTTCCTCCTCACCTCCTTTTTCCGATCCACTTCCCACTTCAATTTACCGGTCTTGGCATCAAGTCCACGCAAGAGCGCTTCGTCTTCACCGTCAGCACTGAAAATCAAAACACCATCAACCAGAACCGGGCTCCCGCCATTGCCGTGCATGGCTGCGTAGGTGTCATGAAAGCGCCACTTCACCTCTCCTGATTGCAACGACAAGGCCGCCGTTCCCATATGGCCAAAGTGCGCATATACCACCCCGTCAACGATCAAGGGAGAGCTACTCGCAAGGCTATTCTTGGAGTGAATGCTCCCCGCCTCCTCCGCGCTGGGTTCAAAGAGCGCCTTCTCCCAAACGACCTTCCCCGTCCCGGCGTTCAAAGCCATTGCCCGCAGTTCCAACTTCTCAGCCTTCACCGACGTCGTCACCACAATCAGTCCGGCACTCATCACAGGCGATGACCACCCCTTTCCCGGGATGGGAGCTTTCCAGACGAGATTTTTGGCAGGATCCATTGCGAGGGGCACATCCTTCGCCGTCACAACTCCCTGAGCCTTTGGACCCCGAAACTCCGGCCACTCTGTTGCGGCAAGAGATCCCACAAGAACAGCGCCCAGAAGCAAAAAACTGACTTTCATGGCATCAGTTTGAATGCCCACCTCTGAATTCCAAGATGAAACAAACAGCTCTTCAGAAACGCCTCCCTTTTATCCCTTGAGACCAGCCAGGAGCTTCTCATGAATCCCACCAAATCCCCCATTACTCAGCACGGCGATCACATCGCCCGATTTCGCCCGGTCAACGACATGGGAGACAATCTCACCCACCTCACCAAGATACCAGGCCTTGGCATCCCCCTTAGAAATATCTTCGACCAACTTCACCGGATCCAGACGATCTTCCTCTTCAACTTTCTCAGGATCAGGAACAGCGGGAATGACAACGAGATCTGCCTTCTTCAACGCAGTCGCCAAATCATCCTGAAAAATGTTCCGGCGCGTCGTGTTGGAACGTGGTTCAAAAATCACCCAAAGACGGCGATTCAGATACTTTTGGCGGAGACCATCGATGGCCAAACCAATCGCGGTGGGATGATGCGCGAAGTCATCAACAACAGTAACACCATTGACCTCCCCCTTCTCCTCCTGACGACGGGCAATCCCCTCAAAGCTCATCAGGCCCTTTCGGATTTCATCTGGCTCCAGCCCCGCAAATCGGGCCGAGCAGACTGCCATCGCGGCGTTTCGAACATTAAATTCTCCCACCATCGGCACTTCGTAGCTTTCCCCATCGATAACGAACCGGCTCCCGGCGGGATGATAATCCAATCCGGTAATACGCAGTTCGCAGCTTTCACCAAAGCCGACCTTCTTGGTCGGGCAGGGAGAGTCTTCCGCCGCCTTCAAACAATTGACATCATCACCATTGATGAGAGCAAGACCATTGCGAGGCACCACTTTGAGCAATCGCGAGAAGGTCAAAATAATCTCGTCAAGGGTGTCGTAAATATCGGCGTGATCGAACTCAATATTATTCATCACCACCAACTCGGGGAGGTAGTGAAGAAACTTGGATCGCTTGTCAAAAAAGGCCGTGTCATATTCATCGCCCTCCATCACCACGAACTCGGAATCTGTAAAGCGGGCACCCTGGCCAAAGTTCGCCGGGATTCCCCCGATCATAAAGCCCGGCTCTTTTCCGGCTGATTCAAACAACCAGGCCAGCATCGAACTCGTCGTCGTCTTCCCGTGGGTTCCACTGACGACGTAGTTCCGACGACCGCGGAGGAAATACTCCTTCAACACTTCTGGAAGGGAAAGGTAGCGGAGGCGGCGATCAAGAATGGCTTCCGCCTCATCGTTGCCCCGGCTAATGGCATTCCCGATCACGACCGTGGTCGCCTCGGGAGGAATATTTTCGGCACGATATCCCTCCATGATCTGAATTCCTTTTCTCTCCAGAAAAGTCGACATGGGCGGATACACGGACTGATCGGAACCAGTGACGACGTAACCCTTTTCGGTCATCCCGGCTGCGACCGACCCCATGGCCGTCCCGCAGACCCCAACGAAATGAAATTGCTCTTTGCTCATCAGTTAAAAATCAAAAACCCGGTGCCGCCACTCTCCCAATTTGCCCTTCCTCAAGCCGCTCTCTCAGGATCCGGTCGGCGACCTCCTTGACCATTTCCTCGAGAAGCAATCGCAGGTGACTCCCCTTGCGGTAATCCGCCGGGGCAATGTGCTTCACGCGGTCCGCATGGGTGCAGAGCTGGTAACATTTCCGAAAACTCCGGCCCGTTTGGTCCTTCGGATTATAAACGGCGATGGCATGGCCCCCGTTCTTCTTCATCACCGTGAAACACGGGACATCAGTGGGTCCGTCCCCCACATAGATCATGTTTTGAAACGGGATCGGCCGCGCGGCACTCGGCATGTGGTCGTTCACATCGTCATGAGCTTCGAGCATCCCCTTGTTGATCCGGAAAAGATATTGCGTCTTCGTCGTGTGCGAAATCGTCCGCTTCGGGAAACTAATCCGGCCCAATTCGTCTTCGCCAAACTCGCAACCGAAAATCGCCTTCACCTTGGTCACCAGCGAGCATCCATCAAGGAGGGCCTGCAAACCCGACGAGACAATGTAGTGTTCCACCTTGATCCCCGCCGCTTCATGCTCGGGCCGAATACAATATTCCCGGATCTCTTCAAAGACGTCCTCCACCCCGGGATAGTAACTCAAGCCTTTCCCCAGTTCGGTCAAATCAGCATTGGTGACATTGTCCATTCCGAGGTAATCGAGAAGACACTTCATATAAGCCAGCTCCCCGTCCCATTGCTTTTCCTTCACCAGGATATTGCACTTCTTCCAAAACTGCTCGGGATCGATCCCGAACTTTGGAAAAAGGACATCGTCCTGCATATAGCTGGGGCTCAAGGTCTGATCGTAATCATAAACCAGAGCGATGGTATTCTGCGGGACGGACATTGCGGAGAGAGAATGCCCCGATCAGAAGCTCCTGTCAAAATCCAAGATCATCAGAAAATCAGGTCTTCCGGCCTATTCTCCATTACCCGATTTCTTTTTAAATTTTGCCTCAAAGCGCTCAATTTCGGATTTCGGAATGGGCATCTCTCGCTTGAGAAAGGCCTCGAGTTTCTCGCCGTCGAAACCAACCCAAGTTTTTTCAAACCCATCACGATTCATCCCACCATCCGGGTATCTCAGATAATAGTTTTCACAATGATAGCAGATTGACGTTTGAAAAACGATGAATCCCTCGCTGTCAAGAAACCTCAATCCGTGAATAGGATAGTGACACCATGCACCCGTTAGCCCCTTGGCCGACCTTAGGAGTTCCGCTGTCGCCTCTTTGCATTCTTTCAATGACTTACCTTCAAGCTTCTTCCTGCTCAAAATTTTTGAGAACAGTTTATAGGGCTCCACAAAAAAATGAGTCGGTCTCTTTTTAAAATCTTCGGCCGATCGCTCTTTCATATAGTGACTGTCACTCACTTCCTCATCATTGTTGAACCCAAGAAGAATCCCGGCTTCAGGAAGCTCTTTTTCCATCGAAAAACTCAGCAAGAAAACTTCCGCCGACTCGGCGTGTTCAATCACACTGGCAAAATCAGCTCGAAATTTTTCTCTGAGTAATTTTTCTCCATTGTGATAATTCTGAAATGCTTTTTCGGATGGGGTTTCCTCCCGGTCCAGTGATTCCTCACCCCCGTCAACCGAGGGCTCATCAGCACTAGGTTTCTCAGTTTCTTGAGCCAACCCGATGGAGATAATCAGAAAACAAAAAATGATGAGTTTCATCTTGGGATCTTTGCCAATTGTTCTCCCTTAACCAAGTTGAAATCACATCTACCACGCCAACGGATCCAGTCCATAGTATCCTTTCAACTGCTCATACAACTCCGGATAATCCCGATGCAGTTGCTTCGCCTTCTCAAAAAAAGTTTCCGTCCCCACCGCGAAGAACTCGGCCGGATTGGTGGCTCCATAGGGATCCATGACCGTCTTGCGGCCCGCATCGAGATCCTTGCAAAAATGCTCGTAAGCCGTCGAAAAAGTGTGCGCCCAATTTCCAATCGCGGATCGGTCCTTCAACTCTGGAAGTCCATCGGCGTGGCGGTTTTCCTGATCGAGTTGATGGGCGAATTCATGGATGACGACATTTCGACCATCACGTTCATCTTCTCCGCCCCGTTGGACACTCCGCCAGGAAAGAATCACCGATCCCGATTCCCAACTCTCACCCAAGCGGACGGTTTCGTCATGCTCATCACGCCCACCGCTGAAGGCCGCGGGATAGAGTAAAATGGTACGAAGCTTGGCAAACAAGCGATGATCCCGTCCAACCAAGAGCAAGGCCGCCTGCGCCATGATGACCACTTTCATCTCACGGGTCACCTCCTCCAAATCTCCGCAGCCTTCAAAATTTTTCTCCGCGATCAGGACCTGCACGATGGGCTCCATGCGAGTCCGGATAACTTCCGGGACTCTCTTGTAGAGATCGAAATGATCATCCAGATAACCGCGATCTTCATCACTCAGCGGCCCTGCCTCCTTCAGCGCTTTCAAGCGCCGACGCTTTGCCAAACCAAAGGACCAAACCGCAATCGCGATGATTGCCACTATCCAGAGAATCCAAAAAAATTCATCCACGGGGCAACGGTAGCAGCAGAGAGATAAAGAGAAAGCCCAAGGATCAGACGCTTCTCACAGGGCAATCAAGAAGAGGCGCCAAGCTTTACCGCGATGGCTCTTGGCGGCTTATTGAAGACAAAAAAGCTCCACCCCGCAGAACGAGATGGAGCTTTGAAAATTTCGGGGAACTTTAGCGTGAGTAAAGTTCGACGATCAGCTGAAGATTGACCGGTGCGTCGACGTCATCCTTCTCAGGAAGACGGGAAACGGTGCCTTCCATTTTCTCACGTTCGAGTGTCAGCCAGTCCTGAAGAGGAACCGATTGGGTCAGGTCGAGCATGCGAAGTCCAAGCTGCTGCGAAGAAGCACGGCCACCAATCTTGATGACGTCTCCGGCGCGAACCTGGTAGGATGGAATATCAAGCTTCTTGCCATTCACGAGCACGTGGCCGTGATTGACGAGCTGACGAGCTGCCTGACGGGAGTTGCCGAAGCCGAGGCGGTAGCAAATGTTGTCGAGGCGGGTCTCAAGGAGAAGAAGCATGATGTCACCGGTAATGCCGCGGCGACGACCAGCTTCCGCGAAATATCCGCGGAACTGCTTTTCAAGAACACCATAGATGAACTTGAGCTTCTGTTTTTCGCCGAGAGCGATCGCGTAGTCGGACTTCTTACGACGTCCGGAGCGAAGACCGTGGGGACCCGGAGGGTAATTACGGCGCTCGAGAGCTTTGGAGGGCCCGAAAAGGGGCACACCGAAGCGGCGGTTAATCTTATCTTTTGGGCCGGTATAACGTGCCATTGATCTGTCTTTCTAAAATTAGGGTTAAGAAGAATTTAGACACGACGTGCCTTCTTGGGACGGCAGCCGTTATGAGGGATTGGAGTCACGTCGAGGATACTGGAGATTTCGACACCGAGACCCTGAACGGCGCGAACCGCAGACTCACGGCCGGCACCCGGACCTTTGACACGAATAAGAACTTCCTTCAATCCATGAGCCATGGCTTGACGGCAAGCATCTTGCGAAACCACCTGGGCAGCATATGCGGTGCTCTTACGAGACCCCCTGAAGCCCATCTTACCAGAAGAGGACCAACCGATGGTATTGCCTCGTTCGTCGGTGACGGTCACCATGGTGTTGTTGAATGTCGCAGTGACATGAACGATCCCTTTGATCACGTTCTTGCTCTTCTTCGACTTGTGGATCTTGACCTTGTCAGGATCTTCTTCTCCGAGAAGCTCCGCGAAAATGTCGCGTTTCTTCTCATCTTTCGGAGCCGGGGCTGCTTCGCCCTCGGCTTTGCTTTCACCCTCAACAGGAGCGTCACCTTCTGCCGGAGCATCGGTGGCTTCTGGAGCTGCTTCTTCAGCAGCCGCCTCAGGGGCTGGAGTTTCCGCGGGAGTCACTGCATCAGCAGCGACGACCTCGGTCTCCTCATTTTTGTTTTCTTCTTCAGCCATGTTTATGGAATGGAAAGTCGTTTCAAATCCTCAGGGAGGATTTACTTGGCAACACCCACTGTTCTCCTCTTACCCTTACGGGTACGGGAGTTGGTGCGGGTGCGCTGTCCGCGGACAGGAAGGCCACGCTTGTGGCGGATACCGCGGTAGCAGTTGATGGAGGAGAGACGCTTCATCTGTGCCTGCTTCTCGCGTCGAAGGTCACCTTCGATCACGATGCCTTCGTTTTGGATCACTGTCGCAATCTTAACAAGCTGCTCTTCGCTAAGCTCGCCGGTGCGAATGTCAGGACTAACGCCTGCGTGATCGAGGATCTTCAAAGCAGTGGAAGGTCCAATGCCGAAGATGTAAGGAAGAGAGGCTTCAATGCGCTTCTCGTTTGGGATGTCTGAGCCGAAGAGTCGTGCCATGATCTTAAATGTTCGAAAAGTCCCGCAAAACTGCCTTGTGCACCGCTGCGGGGAGGGGTTCTGTATCAAAGATCACCTTACAGGCAAGAGGAATTCAGCAATTTTCGACGATTTGGCCAATTTAGTTAAGTTTTCCTGATCATTTTAATGCCCAGTCTGAAACCTGACCCTCGAAATTCCTGCGACACTTGCCTCCGGATCCGAGAAAAAGCATTCTCTGCTACTCGACGCCAACACGCCAAAAAACCGATTCCCCTGCGATAGGAGTCGCCGTCATCGTCCTCCTGGCAGCGGCGGTCGCGGTGAAACTCGAGACCT
>CAJXVQ010000263.1 GCA_913060685.1 uncultured Verrucomicrobiales bacterium | reverse complement strand
CTACACAGAGTAGATCGTCGGCAGCGTCAGATGTGTATAAGAGACAGATCCAGAAGGCTGTCCTCGTCGAAGTCGTCGTTGTCCGGCTCGAGGCCAGCGTCGAGTTCCTCAAGGTTCGTCAAGCCGTCCATGTCCGGGTCACCGTCCGGGCCGTTGTTCGGATCGACCGAGCCGTCGTCACTTGGAGAAAGGCCAAAAGCCACCTCCCAGGAGTCAGGCAGGCCGTCACTGTCTGCATCTTCGGGTGCCGTTGCGATATCGCTCGGCTTCGCGGTACCAGCTGCCAGTTGTCCAATCTCCGTCTCGGTGAGTGTTCCGGAGTAGACTGCAAATTCATCTAAGCTCCCGGTGAGATTGTTGGTGCCGGCACCGTTCGCCCCGATCGTGATGATGCCGGAGAAAGGATCCAGTGGCTCTGCCCCAGGGGCCGTTACCACCATCGCTCCATCGACCCAGATCTCCTGATTGCCGAGACTGTCCCGCTGGACGACGACGTGCTGCCAGACGCCTGCATTGATAGATCCTTCAGAGGTCACGCGCGTTCCGGCGCCACAGCACCCGGACTGGTCAAAGTAGAATATGCCATTAACCCACGGGGAGTGTACTTGGAAACCCCGACCATCATCAGCCGCAGTCGGGGAGTCCATCCAAAATGCCGTCGTGGCGAAGAATCCTCCTGCGCCGTTACCCACATTAAGCTGCCAGAAAGACACCGCCATCGAATTCGTCGTTACCGCGAGATCGAAATGCGCTCCGGCCGGAACGCGGGCGAAGGCACCGCTGCCCTCCGTCACACCCAGATCGAGCGCGTAGTCGCCTGCGAGCCCGGAACGCCCGCCCATGTCTGCGGTGAATACGGCGGGTGCCGTGATTGCCGCGTCTGGAGCGATGCCACCGGAGGCAGGTGCGACCGCAGGATCGGTATTGTCGTCGAAGTCGTAGTAGCCCAGCAGATCTGCGGCCGGACTAGAGCCGGCAGCTAAAAAAATGAGGCCAAGAAAGGTTATTGAAGATGTTGGTGATTTTTTCATGATGACTTGGAGATTAATTTCATCTTTATCAATGATATATAAGCAATGATCCTTTCAGTATCGGCAAGTGCTGTCAATGAGTCATTTGTGGACTTTCCTTCCGGCTGCTCACTAGAATTATGAGATTATTCAAGGCACTCGTCGTGGCGAGGCGGCAGGGATCATGAATACGGAGCGAGCGATTTGACAAACATCCAAGACCCGGGATCTACCAGTCGAGAACCACCCCTGAATCCACTCGTGGATCGAAAAAAACCAAGCTGGTTTCACCGATTTTATGACGACGAGCAGATCCACAAATTCTTCCAAGAGTTCTTCGAGGACGACCGGCAACCTGAAGAGATCATCCAGGATGAGCATGCCTGGGTGCCGCGTGGCGTATCCATACACAACAGGGAATTTTTCGACAGCAATGTCGTGCGCCACATGTTTGATTCTCAATCCCGGGGAAAGAAGTCTGGCACTAATTATACGAGGTGGGGTGAGGAGGCCGGGGGGGAATCGCCTAACGGGGATAGAGCAGGAAAGGTGTCCGACGCTTCAAGAACGGATCAAGCTTTCGGTCTGAAATATTCTGAATCTCAGTGCGGGGCCGCCCTCCAAGGATGGCCTTCAGTGTTTCCTGATCGCCCAACAAACGGACCATCTGGGGCAGATCCAGCTTTTCGCCATAGAGCCGATGCAAGGTCGTCGCCAAATGGATATTAAGTTCACTACTGCGATACTGATCACGGTCGATCACCATCAACTGCACGCCTCGACATTCCTTCCCGGCAAAGACACTCACCTTCGGAGTGAAGCGGGTTGGAACAAATCGCACCGCCGCCGGTCCATCTTGATTCAATGCTGCAGCCAGCTTCATATCATCGATGTACGGCGCGCCCAGTAATTCAAAAGGAATTCCCGTCCCCCGCCCCACACTGAGCTTGCAAAATTCCAACAGGCCCACCGCCGGATAAAGCGTCGCAGCATTCAAACTACGCATGTTGGGAGAAGGATTCACCCAGGGTTGACCCACCGCATCGAACCATTGCATTGGCGAACCACCCTCACACCGGATAACGCCCAGGTCCGCTCCGAATCCCCGCTCGAAGTTGATGAGCCTCGCCAACTCCCCCACCGTCATGCCATGCCTTACCGGAATCTCATGAACCCCGACGAAGCTCCGCTCACCGGTGAGAACCGGGCCATCAACTGCAGCCCCAAGAGGGTTCGGTCGATCCAAAATGACAAAGCGAAGTCCTTCTTCAGCGGCCACTTCCAGGCAATAGATCATCGTGGAAATGTAGGTGTAGAATCGGCAGCCAATATCTTGAATATCGAAAACAAAGGTATCAATTCCCGCCATTTGGATCTTGGTGGGACGTCGGGTCTTCCCATAGAGACTGTAGACAGGAAGGCCGGTGGCGACATCGCGCCCGTCCTTAATCTTCCCGTGATCGAGAGTTCCCCGGATCCCATGCTCGGGTGAAAAGAGGGCCACGAGTTGAACCCCGGGAGCACCATGGAGCAGGTCAATGGTCGGAGTTCTTTCTCGATCGATCCCGGTGTGATTGGTGATGAGTCCGACCCGACGTCCCCGAAGCTGGCGGAAACTTTCACGTTTCAAAACATCGATTCCCGTTTGCACCTTGCCAACGATGGGGGAGGCAGGCTTGGGATCATATTTCGTCACCAAGGGAGGGAGGGCATCAGGAACCTTGGTGAAATCAAAGTCCGTAATGGCGAGCGCGGAGAGAGTTCCCAATTGTCGCTGCAAGCCAATGACATTCCCCTTCTCTGTCGGATGATTTCGATTCGAGAGAAAAATCACGAAAGTCCGGGAATAGGGGTCAATCCACAAGCGTGTTCCGGTCCAACCAGTGTGGCCGAAACTCCCCACCGGGAAAAGGGCCCCGCGCGGACCAGCATAAGGGGAATCGACATCCCACCCCAGCCCCCGTCTTGGAAGTCCCGCCTGAGATTGCACGCTTGTCATCAGCTTCACCGTTTCTTCTTTAAAAATCCGTTTCCCGTCCAACTCTCCACCGCCGAGATACATCCTCGCATACCGGGCGAGATCCCGGGTTGTCAAAAAGAGCCCGGCATGCCCTGCCACGCCCCCCATCCGACGCGAAGTGGGATCATGCACAACTCCACGCAAGACGCTCCCATTTGGCATTTCCGTGGTGGGAGCAATCCGATCCAACTTCCCCAGTTTCGGCCCAGCCAGCGGACGAAAATGGCAATCTGTCATTCCCAGCGGAGCAAAGATCTCGCGTTCGCAGAATTGGTCGAGTGATGTCCCGCTGACCCGCTCCACAAGGAGTCCAAGGAGGATGAAATTGATGTCACTGTATCGATAGGTCTTCCCCACCTCCCCCCGCAAGGGTTCGGTGCAGGCGGCCTCATAAGCGGTCACCTTCCCCGCCCAATCACCGCGAATGGCAAGGCCGGCCCGGAGAGCCGAGGTATGGGTCATCAGCTGCCTGATTGTGATCACCTCTTTGCCCTGCCCTTTGAACTCCGGAAAATAACGACTCACCGGCGAGTCCAACTCCAATTTTCCGGCTTCGATCAGCTTCATGATCGCCGGAGTTGTCGCAACAACTTTCGTGAGCGAGGCCGCATCGAAAATCGTGTTCACCGCCATTTTTTCGATTCCCGGCACGAGAGCTCGCGAGCCGTAGGCTTTCTCGTAAACGTCCCCCTCCCGCTCAAGATGAAACACCCCTCCCGGCGCACGGCCATCAGTGACAGCCTGCCCAATGGCATCATCAATCGCCTCCAGATGCACGCTTGAAAAACCGACGCCAAACAGCGGTGACGCAAAGACGAAAAGCCACAGAATAACCCGGTGAATGATCATAAAATGACCATCCCATCGGCCCACTGAAAAGCCAATCCTTTTGCCCACGGTCTATTTGACTTGCCTCTTCTCCTTTTTCCCTACTTGGCAGTGGAGATCACATATCCCTGACCATCAAGCCAAAGGTCGCTGAGATCACCCCCCTTTTCCCCGCCCTCCGGTTGGTTCAGGGGCCTTCCGCCAAAAAAAAATTCCTGGCAGTAAAAAAATGCCCCCGGACACAAGTGACGCATCCAGGGGCAACTTTCAAAATCTACTTCAGTTCCTTGATCCAAATATTACGAAAACGCACATCCTGACCGTGTTCCTGAAGCTTGAGGCTTTCAGGAGTCGGGCCATTTTTCACACCACCGTTGGCGTGTTTGACAGTCACATTATCGTGCACCTTGATGCCATTCCACCACAGCGTCAGGCGGGCGGGCTCGGAGAGCTTATCACCCTCCCATTTACCGGCTTTAAAGATGAAGTGGAAGGAATGCCACTCACCATTCGGACGCCAGGCATTGCCCTTTGGAACGTGCTCCATGCAAACCGCACCAATCCCGTGCGCTCCAATCTTCCAACCATAGGGATCTGCAATATTTTTACCCTTCGGTGATTCGATTTGCAGCTCATGGCGGTTCTGCATGTAGACGCCGCTATTGGCATAACCCTCGGCCTTATCATCACCACGGGCGCCCATCATGACAAATTCCACGTGCCCTTCGAAGTCACCATACTTCTTCTTGGTGACCAGGTCGTGCGTTCCCCATTTCTTACCCCCATTGGTCATGAGGACCTTGCTGTCATCCGTCGGGCTCTTCACAATGTCCCACGTGATTTCCATGTCCTTCTTGGGCCACATCTCCCAATTCTCTTTGATCGACTTCATCGTGCCATCAAAGGGAGTATCCGCCCCGTCGGGAGCCTTGACGCCAAGATCCCTGGTCTTGTCGTATCCCGCCTGACTCTCGGGCGTCTTTTTCTCGGCCCAAACCGAACCCGTCAGGGACAGGGCGGTGCAAAAGGTCATGATTCGTTTCGTTTTTTCCAATTTCATGGTGGGACTCTCTACGTTCTTCATTCGACTCACTTATCGAAAAGCACTTCCATACTCAAACTTCAGGCCACCGCCCGCTTCACGATCTCCCGATGAACATTGGTGAAGCGATGTTGAACTCTCACTCAAACCACGACACCTGAGACCAATAAACCACTTTTCGATTTATCGATCGTCGAAAATACGGCATCATTCCGCAATGCGGACTCCATTAAACCGACGCACTTTCCTCCGTGGCACCGGAGTGGCCATTGCCCTGCCCATGCTTGAAGCGATGGTTCCGCTTGGACGTGCTGCCACGAAATCAAAGCAGCCGGTCAAGCGTTTCGTCTGCCTCTCGAACAATTACGGGGTCTACCAAAAGGCCTTCTTTCCCGATCCCGGTCAATCGGGGAAGAACTACGATATGCCGGAAACACTCAAGGGACTGGAGAAACACCGCGAGGATTTTACGGTCTTCTCAAACCTCGACCACGGTTTCACCGGCGGTCATCGGGGTGTCCCGGTTCTCCTTAGCGGGGTTCGCCCGGTTCTGGCCCACAACTATGCGGAAGGAAACATCAGCCTCGATCAGAAGCTCGCGGAATATCACGGCGCTGCGACCCGCTTTCCCTCGATGACCCTCGGATGCCGCGAACGCAACCTGCTCAGCTTTACCCGGACCGGTGTCCAGGTGCCCTCGATTGACCTGCGCGCCGCCTATCGCGCCATGTTTTTTGAAGACTCCGCCGATAAGAAAGCCAGTGCTGCCGAGGACTTTAAACGTCACAGCAGCATCCTCGATGTCGTTCTCGACCAGGCAAAAACCCTGAACAAGGAACTGGGCAAACAAGATCAGGAGAAGCTCGAAGAATACTTCGACTCGGTGCGCACATTGGAGAAGAAATTGGTCCAACAAGAACCTTGGATTGGTCGACCAAAACCAAAAACCGATGTGCCCGAGCCCAACCCCGGAAACCGCACCGCAGACCAACTCAAGGCAACCGTCGAAATCATTGCGCTCGCGCTGCAGACAGACTCGACGCGGGCCATCACCCTTGCCTCCGGTTTCGCCAACGGAGACTTCGGATTGGACGGCGGCTATCACGGGTTCTCACACCACGGCGAGAGACCGGAGCTCGTCACCGCCCTCAAGAAAATTGAAGGCTACCAGATTGCCATGATGTCACACTTGATCGATCTCTTGAAAACCCAGGATGATCCCATCAACGGAGGAACTCTATTTGATCACACCTCGGTTCTCTATGGCTGTGGCATGGCAGCCGGCACCCACCAAACCAAAAACCTGCCGCTTGTTTTGGCGGGCGGTGGCTTTGAGCACGGTGAGCACAAGGTCTACCCGGAACCAGAAGGTCAGCGGGTCCCTGCCGCGAATTTACTCCTCTCCATCTTGCAAAATTCCGGACTGGAAATCGATCAATTTGGATCAAGCAGCGGCACCTTGACCGGACTGGAATTCTAAATCACGCCGTGAACTTTTCAGCTCTCCACCGCAGTCTCGTTTTTGCTCTGACCACCTTCTCGGGCACCTCGGCAGTGCTTGCGAAAGAATCACTTTCAAAGCTACAGCCCTTCCTCAAGACCCACTGCTACGACTGTCATGGCCCCGAGAAGCAGAAGGGAGACTATCGCTTCGATACCCTCGCAACCGACCTGACCAAAATTGAAACACTCGAAACGTGGCAGAACATTCTCGACCAACTCAATCTGGGAGAAATGCCCCCGAAGAAGGAACCGCAACCTTCCACCGACGAGACAACGCCGGTCATTGACACCCTCACCGGGGACCTTGCTGAAGCTTACGAGAAGGCACGGAGCACGGGAGGAGAAACAGTCCTCCGCCGACTCAATCGACACGAATTACGGAATACCTTCCGTGACCTCCTCTACCTCAACGGAGCAGAATACAGACCCGATGCCACGGGCGCACGATTGACCGACAACAACGGAAACGGCAGCGTCGAGCGCACCGGCAATGATCCCTTGCGCTTCTTCCCGGAGGACGAGGAAGAAGATGGCTTTTTCAATCTTGGGGACAAACTGGTGATGTCCGATTTCCTCTTGAAGCTCACCTTGGCTGCAGTGGAGGAAACACTCGCACATGCCACCCACCTCGAACCCGAACCCATCGTCGAGGCCCGTCGTTTTTCCGGGCACCTCATCAAGGGGCGGGGCGGACATCTGATCGAAACGGCCTCGCGTGAGATCAACCCCGACTACGACATGATCGTGACCGGATATGAAAACAAAGGTCGGCTCTCACCGACCGATCTCCGCGACGGAGTCGGAGTCCCGGCACGATACCGCATCACCGTGGAAGCCTCAGCTCACGACAACGGTCAGCACCCTTGGGGTGACTTGACGAAGCTTGAAGACGGCACTCCCTTCCAACTCTGCCTCAACATGGCCGACACCAAAAACGGCGGCCTCGCCGGGACCACCTCGACCCCGCTGGCTCTCTGGTCGCTTCCGGAAGATGGAGAGAAGCACACCTTCACCCATGAAGTCTGGATGGACAAAACCTGGACTCCGTGGATCGGCTGGGAGAATGGATCAAATGACCGTGCCTTCCGCGTCGAAAACATTCTCAAAAAGTTCCACCCCGAACGCCTCACCAAGCGGCCGGACAAGAAGATCGATAAGGAAGCCCACGAGAACTGGCCACTCAAGATGGCAAAGGCGCTCTTCAAGGACGGTAGATACCCGGCACCACATCTCCGCATTCACAGTTTGACCGTCGAGCCCCTCATCGAAACCTGGCCACCGCAAAGCCACACCGCGCTTTACGGTAGTGGGTCCGGCGAGGAAGCCGAGATCCGGCAACTCATGAAATCATTTGCCGAACGTGCTTTCAGGCGTCCGGTTGAGGCAGCAGAAATCGAACCTTTCGTGCAGCTTGTCCTACGTCATCAAATCGAACCCGTAGTCCCAATGACCGACGGAATCCATGATCTGACCTACCGGGTCTATGAAGGAAAATGGAGTAAGCTCCCCGACTTCGACGAGCTCACCCCGGTCACCACAGGCAAGCTTCCAAAAGGCTATCTCGATATCGGCATCGCCAAGCGCGACGACTTCTACGGAATCGTCTTTGAAGGAAAACTCATGGCGAAACGCGCCGGTGTATACACCTTTGAAATGGCTTCCGACGACGGAGCCCGGATCCTCATCAATGGCACCAAAGTTGTCGAACACGACGGCCTGCACGGGCAAAGCTTGAAAAAGGGAAAAATCAAACTGGACGAGGGGAAGCATTCCATCCGTGTCGAATACCTCGCCTACGGGGCACCCAACGGATTCCGCGCGGGCTGGACCGACCCAGGTTCCATGCACGCGAAACTCTCGATTGATGGCATCCGTTCGAACACGAAGAAGAAGGACAAGGAATCGACCCCTCTCCTCATCCGCGCCATGCAGAATGGCTACGCCGCCATTCTTTGTTCACCACAGTTTCTTTACCTCAAAGAGAAGCCCGGACGGCTTGATGACTTCGCGCTCGCCTCGCGACTGAGCTACTTCCTTTGGTCGTCAATGCCCGATGCCAAATTATTCGAACTCGCCCGCGCCGGAACCTTGAACCAACCCGCTGAACTCGACCGGCAGGTCGAGCGCATGTTGAAGGATCCCAAGGCCGCCGCCTTTATTAGACATTTCACCTCGGCCTGGTTGCGGCTCGACAAGCTGGGCAAGATGCCCCCATCCGGCGGCGATTTTCAGTTTTACAAGAACCTCAAAGTCGAACCGATCTTGTTCAAACAAGTCACTACCTATTTCGAAGAGATCCTCAGAACGAATGGTAAGATCGAGCAGTTCATCGATTCCGACTACACCTACATGAACCAAGTACTCGCCAAGTGGATCTACCGACGCGAGGACATTCGCGGAGCCCGCTTGCGCAAAGTCAAACTGGATGACCCGCGGCGCGGCGGGATTTTCACCCAGCCCGGAATCATGACTGTCTCTTATACACATCTCCGAGCCCACGAGACCGAGGCTGATCTC
>CAJXVQ010000262.1 GCA_913060685.1 uncultured Verrucomicrobiales bacterium | reverse complement strand
GGCTCGGAGATGTGTATAAGAGACAGGCTTGGGGACGCGGTTGAGAGAATCGGAGAGGGGCGAAAGAAGGGGGGACTCTGACAGATCTCCGACTTAACAGAGGACCATCGTGATGGATGGGCCCCGGCCGTTAAAGACATACGCCGGATCTCCCGTAAAGTCACCGACCCGACTTCATCACCTGTCGTAAAAAGATCCGAGGAAGCAATGCGGGGACCTCCAAAGTCAGCCGCACCCCTTCGGGCGTCTCCCTTGCCTCCCTGCGAAGAAAAGTCACCCCCTCCAGAAGGGGCCCCCAGATCCTGCCGTCCGCGCTGATCTCAACGTGCGGCGCGACGTCCGTGACATTGTGTCTTAAGCTCACGACCAAAAATTTTCCGTCCATCTCCGGCAACAAATCCGGCCGATCTTCTCCCAAAGGATCCGCTCCAAGGAGATAGTCCGTAAAGTTTTTCAACCCGTTGCGGTTGGCGTCGAGATCCGGATTCAAGCCGGGATAGAGTGACTGAAAATCAGGCGGATCATTCACTCGAAACTGCTGGGAGAGATTTGCCGATGAGCCCGGAATGGCAGGCAGGCCCATCAACTGCAAAGCCAGATTTCCGACCATGGTACTGCGCACCGGAGATCCCGGAGAATGAAATTCCGGACGAGAAACCCCGGGATCAACGAACCCCGGATTCAAGAAGTAGAGATCCGCACCCTCCTTTACTCCCGGTCCCCAAACGTAAAAGGGAATCGTGTAATTGGTGGGGAGATCCGGCGTCGTGTGGGTCCTGGTTCCCCGGGTCCCTCCGTGATCGGTCGTTAAAATCACATGGGGGACACCCAGAAGTTCAACATGGGCATCGAGCATGTCGAAAATCTGCCCCAGATATCCATCCACTTCCTGAATCGAGGCCAGATAGAGACTCCCGGGAGTGAGATTCCAATCGAAACCATGTCCAGCCACATCAGGTGCTTTGAGGTGCAAGAAACTTAAATCCCAACGCTTCTCCAGCATCGAGGTCATGAAGTCCGTCACCAGAGTTGGGCTGGCTCCATTATAGACAGCGTGGTCCAGCTTATTTCGACCATGATCCACCCCCGTCTCATCAGGCGCGCCATTCACTTCATCGTAACTACCTTGATAGGCCAGCAACTTTGCTTTTCCTGCAAAAAGAGCAGTTGAATAGCCGTGATCATGCGCCACATCGAACATTCCTGCCGTATATCCCTTTACGTGCACACGGGTTGTGATCCCGCCTGAATTGACCGTCAGGCCGTGTCCATCCTCACCCAACACCGGTCGACTCGTGACCATGCTGGTATGATTGGGCAGGGTCGTCGTGTAATCGTAATCCGTCCGCGCATTATCGGTAAAGGCACCCTCCTTTCTCAAGCGGTAAAAATTTGGAACCAACTCCGGCCCCAAGGTCGTGACGGCATCAGGACGCAGTCCATCGACCGATATGACAAGCACCCGGCAATCTCCCCGGGAGACGACCAAGAATAGAAAAATCACCAATATTTTCACGCCCCTCAGGGTATCAGAATTCTTGTATCGTCCCATCCAAAAAACCCCTCGGTCCGGTCAAGCTCGGACCTCGCAGCCCGAGATTCAACTCACTCTGGTCAAAGGTACAAACCTCTAAAACTGTCATTTTTCTAGGCAGACTCTAGCCTAAAATCATTTTTTCTATTTTCTTTCAATATTTTCAATATTTTTTCGAGGGAGCTTGACTCAAAGTCACTTACGGAGAGGATCGCAAATCTGGATCCGTGAAAAGATCCTTCAGAGGGACGATCCAATGGCGACTCCCTCTGTTTTCCTCCCGGGTTCGCCGATCGGTGGCCCGGACCAACACACACAGCAAAATCACCATGAAAAAGACTCTGAAGTTCCTATTAACCTCGGCCAGGGCAGGTTGCCTTGGCGGCCTCCTCGCCCTCTGTTCTTCATCCTTGGCCAACGCCGAGGTAAGTTCCGCCGGCTCCGGCGAGATCGCCATCTACACTGAGGCCGCTGGTACCGACGTCATTACCACCGCCGACTTTTCCCACGATTTCGATACCAAAGAACGCGAGGATGTCGGGAGTTTTACTCTCAGTGTGGATGAAATCACTCTCAATCGTGACGGACACTACCTCGCGATCTACGACACGCGTTTCAACGGTGCCCCGCAGGCCGGAACCGAAGAGCGTGTGGAGCTTCAAAGTTGCCTGAATCTCGCCGGAACCAAACTGCCGATCGGGTGGTCGCAGGGCTTTATCCGGCGCCAGCAGAACCATCTCGATGCCATCACCACCGGCATGGCTGTCATTGAAGCGACGAACGGCGATGTCCTCCAATTGCAATCCTTCCGAACTGACACCACCGCCATCGGCAGCGTCACGCGATTCCCGAATGACACGTCCATTCAGCTGGTGAAGCTCGATGACACTAATATGAGCTATGCCCGCCTCAGCTTAGCCGCCGACCAGACTGGTCCGGCGACCGACGGTGCTTCGGTAAAGGTCGCTTACGACACCGATGATGAACTCGATACAGGCTTCTTACACGGGACTGCCGGTGATCTGACTCTCGTCGACGCCGGCAAGTACCTGGTCATCGCCAACACCTACATGATCGGTTACAACAATCGCCACGGTTTTATCCAAGAGCTCAAGCTGGACGGGACCCCGATTTCCGGCACCCGCACCAACATCTACCTCCGTGGTAACCAGAGCACGGTCGAGGGTGCTGCTGCCATTGGCACGATCATCGAGACGAGCGCCGCCAATCAGGTCTTGAGCGTCTTCGGGGAACTCGATGGAGGGAGTGGCGTGACCAACTTCATCGCTGACCGCTGCGGACTCACCGTGGTCAAGTTGCCATCAGCCGCAGCTGGAACTGTCGCAATTGATCCGGATTTCATCCGCCTGAACAACAACACCAGCCAGAACATCAATGCCACTGCCGACTTGAACTTCAACACACAGGTTGAGATTGATCCCGAGTTTGGGCACTCTGCGGGCACCAGCGACATCACCGTTGGAACCGGCGGCGACTACCTCTTCCTTGGCTCATACTATGGTGCTGATGACGGCGCGGCACGCGGTCTCTCCAACCCGGGTTGGGCGATTAACGATACCCGTCTCAATCGTGGCCAAAGCGGGCGCTACACCCGCAACGTTGGCCCGCCGGAATTTGGTAACACCCTCGGCCTTGTGGCCTCCAATCTCGCTGCGAGCGACCAGATTAAGATGGTCACAAGGGCACTTGCTGCCGGCGGAGCGAACAACGCCAACCCGATCTCTCTCCAAGGCGTCCGCCTCTCATCTTTGTTCACTGCTCCCGCTTCCTTCGAGGTCACCGTTGTCCCGGGTGCAGTCATCACCACCGAGGGCGGTGCGACCGCCACTTACGATTTGGCGCTCGGACTTGCTCCGGTCCTGGGTAGCGTCACTGTCACCATCTCGCCGGATGCCCAGAGTGAAGTCAGCAGCGACGGCACCAACTTTTTCTCAACTCTTGATGTCGTCTTCTCCGGCACCACCCCGCAGACGATCACGGTCCGTGCGGCCGATGACGCCGCCATTGAAAGCTCGCATAGCTCGACCATCACTCACGCGATCACTGCAACTGACGATGTTGGCAACTACCCGACCACGCAACCCATCCCAAATGTCAGCAACAGCATCACTGACAACGATGTCATCCCGGTCATCGCGATTGACGATACCTCGACCACCAATGCCAACGAAGACCTTGTCGCGACCGAAGCTATTATCGGAGCGAGCCTGCTGGCCAATGATACCGATGGTTTAGGTAACTTTGTCAGTGCCTTTGACGCGAGCAGCGCTGCAGGCGCCAGCGTTAACGTGCTGTCCGACGGTACTTTCACTTACGACCCTAATACCTCGGCGGCGCTTCAGGCGCTCGCTGCAGGAGGATCCATGGTCGATACCTTCAGCTACACTGCTGAGGACGCGGATGGCAACACCGCCACTGCGACAGTTTCGATCACCGTTGACGGTGCGAACGACGCACCCGAGGCAATGGCCAATGTGCTCAACGACGGTCCGCTGGAAGGCGCTTCTTCCTATGTCAACACGGTTGACCTAACCGCTAATGACGGGGCTTATCGCACGATTTCGACCGACTTCATGTTCCCTCCTGGGAGCGATCTCCGTCTTTTCCCAGGCAAGATTGTGACGCAGACTCCGAGCGTCGGAACGCCTCCTGGCAACGGTTTTCCAGAAAACGCCTTCGACGGCAATATCGGCACGTTCACTCACACCCAGTCCAACAATAATACGGTGGATCACTCCTGGCAGGTGGATCTCGGCCAAATGGTTTCGCTTGAGAATGTGACCCTCGCCAATCGCAACGACTGCTGTGGTGCTCGCCTGCGTGACATTACGGTGCGAGTCCTGGATGGTGGCGGCACTGAGGTCTTCAACTCGGGTCCGCTGAATGTCGCCAATGTTCTCGGTTTCGACGGTGGCGCTACCGAGACCCTGTTTGTCGATTTCACTGGCCCGATCATGGGGCAGACTGTGATCGTTGATCGCGAGACTGACTTGGCCGATGCCGATGCCGGCAACGGTAGCCTCTTGTCCCTCAGCGAAGTGACCCTCATCGGGAGCGCTCCAGGGACTTATACTCAAGTCGATGATCAGCTTTTGCTCAACTATGACGCTGCTAATTCAGCTGGCACCGGCCGTTGGGAGAACATTGGCACAAGCGGCGGCAGCAATGCCGACTGGGTCTTGACCGACGTGACCCTGGATACTGCTCCGATCACAGCGCGCACAGGCATTTCGGCCGCCTATGAGTGGGACAACATCGCCGACCGCGCGGTCTTCCCCGGAGTGCAACCTAATGCTGGAATCGCGACTAACTTGAGCGGTGCGGAGGACACCATGGACGCGACATGGGAATTTTGGGTGAAGCCGGCCAACACCACGCAGATCATGACTCTGTTCGAGACTGGTGGCGGAACCGGCTTTGGTTGCGTGATCGACAACGGAGTCCTCGAAGCCGCGACCGAACTTGACGGCGGGACAAAGACCGGCAGCTACGTCAGCTACAATCTCGTCACCGATCCGCTCGGTCTTGTTGGTGGTGATCCGACCACAGAGTTCAACCAGTATGGCGTTGGGATCACCGTTGGCGGTGGATTGCAACTGTTCGTTAATGGCGTCAAAGTCGATGAGACCAGTGGCGGCGTGACTCTCGGTGATTGGGACGGTGGTGATGGAGCTGGCCTTGGGCGCTTTTCCGGTAATAACCACGGCGGCTATCAGAACGCCGCGAACGGCATGACTTACGATGCCCCGTTCATCGGGCAGATGGCGATCGTGCGCCTTTACACGGGCGTGATCCCGGCTGCAAAAATCTTCCAAAACTTCAATGCCGTGAACACCGGGACAGACATCGATGGTGATGCCATCAGTGCAACGGGTGTGATCGACGGCACTGATGCCTTTGTGGCGAACGGCTCGCCAGCGACTCTCGCATCGGGAGCAATCGTGACGATGAGCAACGCTAGCGGCGACTTCGACTATAACCCGAATGGCGCCTTCAGCCTGCTTCCTGGTGCCACTGCGACCGACACCTTCACCTATCGCGTGAGCGACGGGAACGGTGCGGATGCCGAATCCACAGTGACCTTGACCATTACCGGCGAGGCTTCAGTCATCGATGACTTTGTGCTGGCGAAAGAAGAACAGATGTGGGTCTTCACTCCGAATGAACTGGTGAAAAACGATGAGTTTGTTGCGACAGCGGGAGCGTATATCGACCTGAACCCGTTGACCTTTTCAGGGTCAACTTGGACCAACCAAGGAAGTGCGGGTGCTTTCCGCAACGCGACTGTCACCGGAACTGAAGTTGTAGCGCCCGATCTTACGAGCGGCTTCCAGGTGATCGGTTCCGCAGCGACCGCAGCGAGCCTTGGCACCTTGGATGCGATTTCCACCGGTGCTGCGACTCTTGAAATTTGGTTCAAACCCGAGGAAGGTCAGTCGGGCAAGAAGACCGTCTTCGAGACCGGAGGCAACGGCAACGGCTTCTCGATCGTCTTTGATCCGGCGACCAACGAGGTCACCGCCACGTTCGATGGCGGCGACGACGCCACTGCGATCATTCAGGCCACGGCATCCGGAGTTTCGACCTCGGAGTTCAACCAACTGATCGTGGTCATCGAACCCAATGGCGGTGCCGAGGTGGGTGCGCCATCCGGGATCTTTGAGGATCTCCTCACGGTCTATTTGAACAATGATCCGATGGTAGCATTCGATGCCACGGTCGCTGGCAGCGGTATCAATGAGGCAGGCCTCGCCAACGACTGGGTCGGCACCGACAACGGCGGATTCAATACTGTCGCGGGCACCACCGCCCTCGACGAGAACTTCCCCGGCATGGCTGGTGAAGTCGCGACCTTCCGAGCCTATACGAGAGTCCTGAGTGCTGCTGAAATGGAGGCGAACTTCGACGCAAGCATCCAGCCGATCACCGCAGTGAGTTCACCTTCTGCTACCCAGGGCGTCAGTGTGACGCTTAATGGCGATGGCACCGTAACGGTCGATTACTCCGGGATCTCGCTTGCCCCCGGGGAGTCACTTACGGACGAATTCACCTATACGACGGCCGGTGGCACCGCAACTGTCATGGTCCTGATCGAGGGCAACTCCGACCAGGAAGACTGGCGCTCGCAATACTACGGGGACATCGCTAACAGCGGTCCGGGCGAAGACTCAGAGATTGCCGTTAATGGCCTGACCAATTTGCAGTGCTTTGCCTTCGACCTCGATCCGACTGCACCTGCAGGCACGCTCGATGTCGATCAGGGTGCGGGCACGATCACCACGCTTGGACCGCCGTCGGTCTGGGTTGATCCCGCAGATGGCCGCATCTACCTACGACACACCCGCCGCACCGATTTCGCGGAGATTCCATTGACCATCACCGATCAGTTCAGCCGCGGTCTCGTAACCTTCGAGAACAGCGCGGAGACCGCTGCGGTCATCGCGAATGGCACCGGAGATAGTGGCGTTGCCATCGAAGCCGTGCAGACCGAGTTTCCGCTCATCCTCCCGGGCGGTGGGGGGAAAGCCCGCTTTGGCCGTGTGAACGTGACCACCCCCTAGTGATCAGCGATCTGAATGGAGCACCACAAAGCACAACACTCAACTTCCTCACACATATGAGAACGCACAACACAAGCCTCATGGCAGCAGCAGCTCTGGTCGCGGTATCCGTCTCCGGCGCGAGCGCCGCCGTGATCTCCTTTGCAAATCAGGACATTCCAATCCCGACGACTTTCGCAGGGGTCTCGGTTAATCTGGAGACCGGAGGGACCAGTGATTCCCTCGCAGGTATAACGGGCGGGGACATGAACTTCGTGCTCGGCGGGTTAGGGATCAGCAACGATGCAGATGAAAACGCCCTCGCACCGACCTGGCAGCCGGTGCGAGTGGGCACGGGTAACACCGATATTTTGGAGAATCTTGGAATTGGCGTGGAAGTCGGACCGGGGTCATTGACTTCGACTGGCTTCGGCGGATCGATGGACAATTTCACGACTTTCACGTCGGGGACGAAAGGCTACCTTGGCTTCTCGGTCGTTCTGGAAGACGCCACCGTCGCCTACGGTTGGGCCGAAGTCACCTTGCAGAGTGACAACACGCCGGGGATGATCCACTCATGGGCTTTTGATGACACCGGGGCACCCCTCGCAGTCGCCGCTGTTCCAGAACCAACACATTCGCTGTTGCTCGCTTTAGGCCTCCTCGCTTCGGCCCTGCGCCGCAGGCGCTAGACAGGGTTACATCCTTAAAACTCCGAAAAAAATCTGCCAGGCGATCGCGCGCCGGGCGGACTTGGCCTTGGGCTTTGGGCGATCCATTTTTGGATCGCCTTTTTCGGATCCCGGCGATTTCCGATGCTTGTTGTCTTGGTTGTTCATGGGTTTTGCGCGGGGCCAACATGCCCATCGATTGTTGTCTCTCTCTTCAAAAAAACGATGTCTCATTGCTTGCACGGGCCCTATTTGATATGCTCAGAAGATATTACGAACCAGAGAGCCAGTAAAATGAGCGAATCCACAGCACCCGAAATCGAAACACCAAGAAAACCGGGATTCGCCCTGGCCCTCTCCGGAGGTGGCTATCGGGCTGCTCTTTTTCATTTGGGATTCCTTCGTCGAATGAACGAAATTGACCTCCTTCGGCAGGTCGACGCCATCAGCTCGGTCTCGGGAGGAAGCATCATCAATGCGATTCTAGCCAAGACGAGCGAGCACTGGAAAGAGAGTCGCCTTAGCGGCGCCGACTGGGACAAAAGAATCCGTAAGCCACTTGTCGACTTCACCAAGAACGACATCCGCACCTACCCCGTTCTCAAATCATTGGCCCACTTTTGGAAAAGAGGCGTTGCGGTCGCCGAAACAGAAAAAAGCTACCACCGGATGCTCACCCAACAAACCCTTGGCGATCTCCCCGAATCGGTCGACTTCATTTTCTGCGCTTCCGACCTCGTCTTCTCCAAGCCCTGGTATTTCCGCCGGGAGAAAACTGGAAACTACGTCGCTGGATATGTCCGCGATTGGAAATCCATTCCCGTCGCCAAAGCCGTGGCGGCATCTTCGTGCTTTCCTCCCGTTTTTGGTCCTCAAATTCTAGGCTTCTCAAAACCCGAAATGAGGAAGGGATCGAACTCGCCCGATAACTGGGCCGACCTCGTTCCCCACATCCGCCTCACTGATGGCGGTGTTTACGACAACCTTGGTCTTGAACCGGTCTGGAAAAACATGGGCACTCTCATTTGCTCCGACGGAGGAAAACCCTCAAATTTCAGAACGAGCACGCGTGCATCGACTCTTTCCCGATACAGCGAAGTCATTCAGGACCAGGTCGGAAATCTCCGCAAAAAATGGCTCCTCGATAAAATTAGAAACCTGTCTCTTATACACATCTGACGCTGCCGACGATCTACTCTGTGTAGAT
>CAJXVQ010000261.1 GCA_913060685.1 uncultured Verrucomicrobiales bacterium | reverse complement strand
CCTTGTCCTTGTCCTTGTCCTTGTCCTTGTCCTTGTCCTTGTCCTTGTCCTTGTCCTTGTCGTCGTCGTCGTCGTCGTCGTCACTTGTGCCGTCATCACCTGTGCCGTCATCACCTGTGCCGTCATCATCTGTGCCGTCATCGTCATCGTCATCGTTACCGTTACCGTTGCCGTTGCCGTTGCCGGGGTTTGAGGGCCGGCCATATTTGCGGAGGCGGGCATTGAATTCCTCGAGGCTCACACCTTCGATGTCGTCTTGGTCCAGACGGGCAAATATCGAAGCCACGCGTTCCTCGGAAGCTCTCGCGAGAGGAGGGAGAGCGGAAAATTCCTCTAAAGAAAGGAGGCCGTCGTCGCCGGCGATCTCTGCAAACTTTTCGGCGCGTTTCTCAGCGATTTTTTCACGGATGGCATCGCGGGCGGCCTCGCTCTCATCGCTGGTGATTTCGCCATTGCCATCGCTATCGATTTCAGCACGGCGCTCTTCGCGGGCGGCCTTGCGGTTCTCCCTGATGGCCTGGCGCTCTTCTTCGTCGATGCGACCGTCTTTGTGGATGTCATACTGCCGAAGGAACTCAGGGAGAGTGCCGTCACCAAACGTGCGCTCGTCTGCGTGGGCGAGAGAAGCCCCTCCAAGGAGGGTCCCTACGATCAGAATATTCTTTAATTTCATGTCTGTTTTTTGATTAAGTGCTTTAGGGGGGACCAACAGTTTGAACTGCTTTCATGGGAGGTGACGCGGCCGGTCACAACTTGGTTACAAAAATGAAAACTTTTTTTGCGAGGCCCGCGATGGGGCCCAATTTTACTGACCGAGAAGGTCAAAGAGGTTCCCGCCGGAATGGCCGGAGGCCTCGCCATCGCCGGAAGCGGGCTCGTCCGAAACGGCGACACCGGGATGAGGTGAGTCTTCGTCGGCGAGGACCATTTCGCCATTGTCGATGGCGGTATCGAGATCGACTTCGAGCTGCCCGACGACATCCTCCCACCAGGCATCGTGGTCGGCAGCGGCTTCGACAAGTTCGTCCAGCTGGGTGGAATCGAAAACGGAAGAGAGGCTGTCGTTCAGGGTGGTTCCCGGAGCAATGGAGGGGAGAGGCTGTCCGCCCACGGTCATTGCGGGGTGGGCCTGATCATGGTGGGCTACGATGAGGGGAAAGACTTCGCGCCTCTGTTCCTTGCTGAGCTTGTATTGGCGGGAAAGTTGATCGAGTTGCTTGCGCGAATCACGCCGGGTGAGGGAGAGGATGGCATCGACGCGGGCGCGTTGGTCGGCGTTGAGATGAGAGGTCGTGGACTTGGGGAGGGTCAGGCTGGTGGCACCGTTCCGCGAGGATTGGGCTCTCCGGGACTCTTGTCGGGAAGCGGTGGAAGCGCGATTCTCCGAGGCGGAGGTGTGTTTTGAGGCAGCGCTCACTATTTCATCGTGATCCCGATCAAAGGAAATCATGAAGGCCAGCGATCCGGCCACCACGAGGAGGGTGACGGCGAGGATGAAGGAGGATCGGGACATGGTGAGAAAGGTGCGTGCCGGTTACTTGGCAGTCGATGACTTAAACCGCGAATCGATGGCATGTTGCAAACTTTTTCGATCTTTTTTGATCTTCTCCTGCTGCGCGGGTTCGAGATGTGGAAGGAGTTGATCGTGGAGTTCGAGGAGGGAGCGATAGTAATCTTCGACCGCTTGATCGCGGCTGGTTTGAATTTTCTTGGAGGTGGATTTGACCTCGGTTTCGACCTTGGAGCTTTGCTCCCCGGAGAGGTCGAGGAGGCGGGCGAGGCGCTCCATGGTGCGGGCTTCCCAGTCGCCGGTTTCGTGACTGTTCCCAATAAGAGGCCGGGCAGGGGCCTCGGTGCGTCCCTTTTTCTCACCGGTGAGAAAGCCAACTCCATAGCCGCAAAGGAAGATGGTCAGGAGGGCCACGAGGATGGTGGCGTAGTCGCGGAGTCTTGGTTTCATGGCGTGAGGGGAGCGGCGGGAGGTTCGGTCGGGATGATGGATTCTCCCGCAGGTGAGTCGTCACGGAAGAAGAAATAGAAAACGAGGAAGAAGATCCCGGCGAGGAGGGCGGCGAGGAGAGACCATTTGCGCCAGGTGAGCGCGAGAAGGAGCGCCTGCACGGAGTCGCGCAGGGTTTTCACACTAACCGTGGGAGGAGGCTCGGGCTGCTCTTCAACGGGAGCCGTCTTCGCGGCATCCACGAGGCGTTTCCAGGGATCTTTGTTTTCGTTCATTTTAGTGATCTGGTTCGAGCTTTTTGAGCTGTTCGCTCAGTTTTCGTCGGGCCCGCATGGCGGTGACCTTGACTTTGGAGGTCCCCCAGCCGGTGAGATCGCAGACATCCTGCACCGTCTTCTCCTCGAGGTCGAGGAGACGGATCACGATCTGTTCGCGGGGCTTGAGGGTGGCGATGAGGCGGTTGAGGAGCTCGCGCATGGCGGTCAGGTTTTCCTGGTCGTCGGTCGATTCGCCGGCGAGATTTTTCTCGATGATTTCGGCCTGGGTTTCGCCGAGGTCGGCATAGCTGACAAGCGGGCGGGCCTGGTGCTTGCGGAGCCAGTCGTAGCAGGTGTTGATCGTGATACGCGAAACCCAGTGGGCGAAGGGTTGTTTTCCGACGAATTGATCGAGCTTAAGGAAAATCTTGGTGAAGGCTTCCTGCGCCAGGTCATCGTGATCGGAAGTCTGGCGGACCTGGTTGCGGATGATTTTGGAGACGTGGGGATTGAGAAGGTGAACGAGCTCACGCCATGCCTCTTCTTCACCCGCCCGGACGCGGTCGAGAAGTTGAGGGGAGACGGTGATGGAATCGGTCACTTAAGGATGAAGGATGGGAAGGGGCAGCGGAGGCCTTTTCGGGATGAGTGGCATTTCTGCGAGACCTGAAGCCTGCCAAGACGATGACACGAGGGCGATCAGAGAGTCATAAAATCTACGACGGTGGCTCCGGGCGCTCAGCGTTCCACAAGCAAGCGATCGAATCTCCTTCGCAGATCTCCGGACATGCCGATGTAAAGGCCGTCGTCAAAAGCCGATTGAAGAACATAGACGTAAATCTTCACCCTTGAATTCAATTGATAAATTGCGTGGGGCAAAGCCCTTTGCGCGACCAGTCCTCACGTCCCCGCCGGTGACCAATGACTTCTTCCGTCCAGAAGAACTTAGCAGCTTCGCGCCCAGCCTCATGGCCGCATCGAAGGCGAAAGTTCTCCATCCATTCGATGGCGGTTCGTCAAACCCGCGTGATCTTGCGGCGTCAATCCTCGGAAAGCAGCGAGATCCTCTCTTCAACACCATCTCGTTCTCATTTCAGCCCTAACACATTGAGAGCAATTGAATTGCAGGATGTTCACAGATAGTTGCTCAAAAGAACTCTTATATTTCTTAACACGGCGCTCGTCAGGACGAACTGGACCGGATCCCGGTGGAAGGAAAATTTGGGAATGCCAAACGCAAAGGAACCCTTGGCCTGATCATGGCGAAACTGGCCCACACCAGCGAGAGCGGGATTCACATCGGACTGATCATGCTGAATCTTGACACTTGGCTGAGGGAGGTTCTTTTGGCTCTGCGTCAGGAGTTCCAGAACTTCGGATCATGGCTTGGGAGAGTCCTGCGATCCCTCCGGGGCAGCATGTTTTCAAGCCAAAGTGCGATGAGAACACCAAGTCATCAGAGCTGAAGCGCTCCTGCTCGAGCAGGAGTTTTCAGAGGAAACTGAAAATCAGGCTCCGGGAAATTTTCAGGAAGCTCTACCTATGGTCGATTTATTTGATGTATGAGATCGAGGTTGGGAAGGGGTGGGAGATAAAAATCACACGCAATCTGCGGTGAATAATTTCCTGGGGATGCATCGCTATGATGTGGCTTTTCAAATCAAGGTGGGGGCATGGACGGCTGATCAGGCGAAGCATGCCTATGGAAATGTGCTGACGTGAAAGCATCTGACAAAGAACGATCGATATCGGGAGTTACCGGATGGTTTGAGGATGTTGGCGGATAATAAGGGGACGACTTGGCGCAGCGGAGCGTATGGTGCGGAGACGGCAGAACATGTTCTGGGAGCTTGGCAGATTTATAAGCATACGGGGGATGTGGATTTCTTAAAGGAGTGCTATGAGGGGCACTTTGCGAAGCTCTTTGAGAAGAAGCTGGCGGGGTTTGCGATGAACGAATTTGAGGTGGCGGATGTTCTCGAGAAGATGGCGCGGTTGACGGGGCATGAGGAAGACGTGGCGCATTGGCAGAAGATGGTGCGCCGGGATCAGAAGCATGTGCGTATGATGTTTGAGCAGCGGTGGGGGATGAACGGGATTGCCGATTGCGGGGGAGTGGACGAAGATAAGTTATGAGCAGGGTGAAGTGAAGGTGAGTGGGAGTCCCTTAAAGGTGCTCGTATCGGAGTGAGATGGGCGGCGGTGTGTTTGGAAGAAGGCACAAAAAAAGCGCGGGGAAACCGCGCTTTGGATGGTGGGGTCGGAGTTGGCCTCGTCGAGTTGTTGTCGAAAGTCCTCGCGAAAACGTTGCTCACAGAGTCGATCTCGCTTGAAGCTGAAACGCCGATAATTTCGGAGATCGAGTGCTTTGTGGACAGAACCTTGATTGGCTCCCTTCCATAGAAGGTCGTTAATCTCGTTGATTCTGGCTTCAAGCTTTGGATCGTGCTCGCGAAGGTGGGTGACGAGGAAAGGTTGGGTGTGGGATTTGATGAGATCGCTGGCGGCGAAGTTGGCCCGGCGTGAGCCGTCCCAGCGGTTGCGCAATCGCAGAGGCGGAATGCCGTTTGAGAGATCGACCTTTTTAACGTGGATGAATGGCGAGAGTCGATTGGGGAAGCCCATTCCAAGGATCTCAGCAAATGAACGTTTTTTGAGGAGATGAGTTCCTACTTCGCTTTTTTGCCATCCTCCTTTCCTGGCGGTCGGGGCACCGATGCGGAATTGGCCTTTGCGACAGTACTGATGTTGTTGGAAATATGCGAGAGCTTCCGAGAGGTCTTCGGCATCTCCCCGAACTTGCGCTGCGGGAGCTAGGACAAAGAAGCGTTCGTATCCGCGTTGGAAAGGTTCATCGAGTTTGACCATTGGAGCGTTGTTCTGTTCGAGCCAGAGTTTGTGCTCCTCTTTGTAGAGGCGACGGAAGTGGTTGGCGCGCTGTTGGATTCGGTTTGGGGGCATGGTTGTTGAGGCGATTTGAGAGCTGGAGCTTTCGGCTACGTGTTTTTTAGTATGAGCCGAGGTCTTGTTTGATACGGCGGCGTTCTTTGCGGTGGCCGATTTGGCGGATTTGTTTGGGGGTGAGTTCCTCTTCGTCGCGGCGCTTTTTACCGCCGGCCATGATGGTGCCGAGGGGCTTGATTTCGGCAACGATGGTGGCGAGGTTGAACTCTTTGATCTGGGCGCGGATCTCGTCGGCGTTTTTGTAGGCGATGGGGGTTTCGCTGAGGTCGGGTTTGCCGTTGAACCAGCGGACGTCGATATTTCGGGTGTGATGTTCGATGAGATGGCGGCGGTGGTCGGTTCCGCGATGTTGCCTCATGAGAGCGGTGCGGGAGAGATTGCGACCCGCGCCGTGGGGGGCGAAGGAGTGGAATTTTGCGTTGTCATTTCCGAGGATGAGGAGGATGGGTTCGGCCATGTTGAGGGGGATGAGACCGAGGAGCGGTCGTCCTTGCTCGTCGTTCCAGGCAGGAGTTGCTCCTTTGCCGTGGAGGTAGGTAGTGCCGCGTTTCCAGACAAAGTTGTGTTCGTTGCCGAAGCTTTCCACCGGGTCTGCGCCGATGCGGTCGAGGAAGCGGGAGTGGATCGTTTCGTGGTTGGCGCGGGTCCAGCGGGCGATGTATTGGAGGGCTTCCCAGTAGGCCTGGCCATCGGGTGAGTCGGCGGGGAGCCAGGCGGCGGCATCGGGGATGCGGTGGCCGACTTTGGCGGTGTGTTTTCGGGCGGCGTCCTGGCCGCGTTTGTAGAGGTGGGAGCCGAGGCTGCGGGAGCCGTGGTGGGTGACAAGGGCACGGAGGGTGCCGCGAAAGGTTGGGAAGAGGTCGTGTCCGGCGGCCTGAAATTGCGCGGCGACCAGATCGGTGATTTCGATCTCGCCGATGAAGGCGAAGTGATTGCCATCGCCTTGATCGGCGATGTGGATGGTGGCACGGTCTTTGAGGCTTTTGAGGAACTTGTTCTCCCAGATGTCTTCGTGAAGGACGGGGTGGTCGACGAGATCATCGTGATGTCGGCCGCCGGGGCCGAAGCGGGTGGAGGTGGTGAGAGCATCGAGTTCCGCCGAAACGGAAGTACGAGGTTCATAAAAAGTGGCAAACATGGAGCAACAAATATCAGCGGAGTGCGCGGAGGGGATGATGGCGTTCTCCACCGCGATGACCCCGCCGACCGGGATGTCAGTGGGGCTGGGTCCGGCGGGGCAGGCATCGGGCATGATGGTGCCGCTTTGGATTACAGGGGTGCATAAAAGTTCGGCCATTTTCTGGCGGACTTTGGTGAGGTTGACCTTCTCCTCTTTGGTTTCAGCTCGAATGGCTTCGGTGCAGGGGAGGGGTTTTTCGCGCATTTCGAAACGCGGGGGCGGGTCGCCGAATTCACGTTTGAGGAGCTTGAAGATGTATTTGCGGCTGATGATGCCACGGGCCTGCAATTCGGCGATCATGGCGAGCATGTCGTCGATTTGCGGTCCGGGCTTGTAGCCGGTTTTGAGAAGGTCTTTGGCATTCATGAGGCAGGTAGGAAGTGCGACCAGTCGTTGATCTGGTGCTTGTTTTTGATGAAGTGGGTGATGGGCATTTCGGGTGGCCTGACAGGCTGCCGAAGGAGCTTGAGTCCGGCTTCGCGCGGGGTGCGGTCGGCCTTACGGTTGTTGACCTGGCGGTCGGAGAGGACGCAGTTTTCCCATGAGGTGTCGCCTCCACGCGAGCTGGGTTGGACGTGATCGATGTTGGCTTCGGAAATGTTGAGTTGTCTGCCGGTGTATTGGCAGCGGCCACCATCGCGCTCGAAGAGTCCTTGCAGTCCGAACTTGAGACGCTTGCGCGGGACGCGGTCAAAGGTGCTGAGGATGACGACGGTTGGAATGCGGATCCTGCCGTGAGTGGTGCCGATGGAGGCATCGTCCTCCCGGATGGGGAGGCTTTGCCAATCGGGCCAGGAGACGGGGGCCATCCAGTCGGTGCCTTGGATATCGAGGCCGGTGACCTGGTCATTCATCATGGCTCCGAGGACTTCGGCGGGACTGGTCGCGGTGAGGGCATGCCAGTTCCGGTTAAGAACGAGGACGGTGGATTTGTGGAGGTGTGCAGACATTTTACATGGGAGTGTGTATTTGGAGGAGAGGTGGTGCCCGGGGAAGGGATCGAACCTTCATTTTCGGAATCAAAATCCGAAGTATTGACCGTTATACGACCCGGGTAAGTCTCAGTGGGGATCATGACCGGAACGGGTCATGCCGCGGAATCCTGAATTCAAAGTGGTGGCGGGAGCGGGAATCGAACCCGCGTCATCCGGCGTATGAGACCGGATCGAGAACCAACACTCTTCCCGCTCGATCTATCACTTTGGAATGAGAGTGATCTCTCACGTAAATCAAAACTGATTGTTTTGACCGAAATACAAATTCAGGAATTAAGAGGTTTTAGAAATTAGGTGTCAGTCACAGATTTTAGGATGTGGTTTTTTAAAAGTGGATGTGGGGGCACAAAAAAGCCCTGCACCGGAAGGAGGGGCAGGGCGGCTGGAGATAGTAGGTTGAAGAACTACCGGCCTAGACCCTGCGATGAACGAGTTGGAACATGGAGTGCATGCCATACGCGCAATCTCCTGTCTCACGAGCGATGCTCTGAGCGGTGATTTGGATGGATTTGCTTTGTTCGTTCATGTCTGGTTGGTTTTGCTGGGCGGGAAGCTGAAGGTTCTTACAAAAAGTGTCAACGAAATTTATAGATAAATTTAAATATCAACAGATCGTGATGTGTCGTTGTGTAAATTTCGGTTCTTAGGATTCGGAGCTTGGTGGAAATTCACCGCGTGCTTCGCGTTCCATTTGACAATGGAGGTAGCCCTCGGTGAGACACTGGAAAAGGTAGCGGCGAAGGAAGGCGAAGATTGATCCGGCTTGTTGGTATTGACGGGTGTGGATGAGTTCGTGCCGGAGGGTGTCGTCCTCATCGGGCAGATTGGGTGCGAGATAGATGCCGTGGCGGAGGCTGAGTCCGGAGAGGTGGATGCAGGGGAAGCCCCGGTTGTCGAGCCAGTGCCGGAGGAAGACGGGCGCGGGCAGAGGAATGGGATGGGTGCGGGTGACGTGGGTTAAGTCGGGACTCTGGATTCCCTGGTCGCGAGCCCAATCGATCAGGTGAGCTGAAATCGGGGTGCCTTTGGTGCGAATACAGACTTCATGCCACGCGACCCAGGGTGTGCCCAATGATGCTCCTGCAAGGGCGAGGAGATGTGCCGGGAGGCGGTGCATCAGGAGTTGAGAGCGAGGCGAATTCCGCGCGCCTTGTGTTCGGTTTCCTCAAATTCGGAGGCGGGGTCCGAATCGGCAACGATGCCGGCTCCGACGTGGTAGTCGAGGTGGCCGTTTTCGTGAATGAGGGTTCGGATGGCGATGTTGAATTGTGATTCGCGATTGAAGCCGAGGAAGCCGATCGCTCCGGTGTAGAGGCCGCGCGGGACGGGCTCGAGTTCCGCGATGATCTCGGTGGCGCGCTTCTTGGGGGCGCCGGTGATGGAGCCGCCGGGGAAGCAGGCGGAAAGAGCGGAGACGGGGGTGTGTTCTGCGGAAAGGGTGCCGCGAATGGTCGAGACGAGGTGGTGGACGTGCTGGAGTTTTTCAAGCTGGAGCATGTTGGTGACTTGCACGGATCCGAACTCGCAGACTTGCCCGAGGTCATTGCGAAGGAGGTCGGTGATCATGACGAGCTCGGCGCGTTCCTTCTCCTGTCTCTTATACACATCTCCGAGCCCACGAGACCGAGGCTGATCTCGT
>CAJXVQ010000260.1 GCA_913060685.1 uncultured Verrucomicrobiales bacterium | reverse complement strand
GGGAATTTCTGGAGAGAATGGTGCCCATTCTGCCTTCAGTATAAACCGCTCAAAAAAAGTGTTGCCCTTTTGTTGCCCGTTCTATCCGCATTTGGGTGCATTTAGAGGGTGTTTTGACTAATCTCCTCGATGCTTTAAAATCGGGTAAATCTTCTGTACCCCTTATGTTTAAGGGGTTTCAGGAAGTAGGGCCGGTGGGATTTGAACCCACGACCAAGGGATTATGAGTCCCCTGCTCTAACCGCTGAGCTACAGCCCCTGAGGTGCGGGCGGACATTCTCACGGGAAAAGCGATGAATCAAGCACTCTTCATACTGCTTGCAGATTGAGCTTCGGGGGGGCAAACAAGGGCAGTGAGTTATGCGGATATTCTCTTAGCCATCTTGCCGGTCTATCTTTTGGTTGGAGTGGGTTTTGCCCTTCGTTTTCTTAAGGTGGTGACTCCCGAGATGGAGAAGGGAATGTTGAAGCTGGTGATCCATTGTTTGTACCCCTGCTTGATTTTGGATAAAGTCTTGGGAAATGATTTGGTTCGCCAAATGGATGTGTTGGCTTGGGGGATCGGATTGGGGTTTGGGTTGGTAATTGCCGGGATGGCGGTGGCCTATGTCACCGGGCGGGCGATGGGATTGCAGCCGGGAACCGGACGCCGAACTTTTTGTGTGGCGGTGGGCACTCAAAATTATGGTTACATTGCCATTCCATTGCTTGGCGCGCTGTTTGTCGTGGGGGGGGATGAGAGGGTTTACGGAGTTCTCTTTATCCATAGTCTCGGAGTGGAAATCGCAATCTGGGTTTTCGGGGTGATGATTATGACGGGTTCTGCCTTGGGGAATCCCAAGCTCCTCATCAATGGTCCAACCGTCTCGGTGGTTCTCGGGGTGCTTTTGTCGTGGACCGGCGCCTGGCAATTTTTTGAAGCATCGGGAGGAGGAGTGGCTGGTGCGAGTCTTCGACAGGCGATGTCATGGATGGGAGCGTGTGCTTTTCCAATGGGGCTGATCTTGATTGGTGCGACAATGTGCGGTTTGGTTGGCAAGGAAAAGATGTCGCCCAAAATCGCGGCCGGTTCGCTTTTGGTGCGGATTGCGATTATGCCGATTGTTTTTTTGGCAGCGGCGAAATGGTTACCGCTCATTCAGGAATTGAAGCAGGTGCTTCTGGTTCAGGCTTCCATGCCGGCTGCGGTGAGTCCGATTATCGTGGCGCGGCACTACGGCGGAAGTCCGGGAGTGGCAGTGCAGGCGGTGATCGCGACATCAATTGTGGCCTTGGTGACAATGCCGTTGTGGATTTCTTGGGGAATTCGGTTTATCTTCCCCTGAGATGAAGCGCTATTTACTCCCCATCCTTCTGGCAGTTTCGGTTTATGCCGACGAAAAAGAACCGGCTGCTACGGAAAAAAATAAATCGGGTTCCCTCGCCGAGACGATTTTGGGCCAAAATGGCGGGGACCGGCTTTTTTACTACCCGACCAAGACCGCTCCGGATATTCCCTCAAAATACGGGCACCGCTTTGAGGATGTGAATTTCAAGTCGGAGGATGAAACCAAGCTGCATGGGTGGTTTTTGCAACCTGCCGAAGGGGTGAAACCGAAAGGGACAATCGTTTTTCATCACGGGAATGCCGGGTCGGTGGGTTACCACATTACCTTTGTGGGATGGATGGTCCGGGAGGGATACCAGGTCCTGATGTATGACTACCGGGGATTTGGGAAATCAGAGGGCGAGATTACGCGGAAGGGATTGGTGGAGGATACGAGGGCTGCGATTAGCTATGCCAAGACACGGAAAGATGTCGATGCCCGCCGAATCATCTCCTTTGGACATAGTCTGGGAGGGGCGAAATCTCTGGCGGCTCTCGGAGAGGAAATGATTCCCGGAGTGTGTGGAGTTGTTTGTTTTGCAGGGTTTGCTTCTTATCAGGACATGGCGAGAAGATTTGCGGGTGAAATGGGGGTGAATCTTGTCACCGATGACTATTCTGCTCGTGACTTTGTGGAGAAAATTTCCCCGGTTCCGATCCTGATCGCCCATGGCACCTTGGATCAAACCGTTCCTCTTTCACAGGGTGAGATTCTTTTCAAGAAGGCGAAGGAGCCGAAGACGATCTACCGCATTGAAGGGGGAAGCCATACCAGAGCGCTTTGGAAGGACGACGGAAAGTACCGCAAAAAGGTTCTGGGCTGGATTGAGAAGGTTCTCGCATCCTAAGAAGGTCTTAGATTTGGCCTTTTTGGTCGGTTGCAATTCGGGGGATTTAGGAAATGATGGAGTTATGAAACGAACACTCTTGATGAGTATGGCTTTTGGGCTTCTCGCGCATGCGGACGAGGAGACGGAGAAGAAGGTGGTCAGTGGTCACGTTTTCGCCTGGCCTTTTACCGAGGCTACGGAGATGCAACCGCGGGGAGGATCGACGCAGGGAACCAAGGTGACTTTGGATGGAGATCCGTCGGAGGCCTGGAAAAAGCTACAGACAAAAGCTCCCTCGAAGGTGGAAAAGGACCGGCGGGCAATTTTGGCCCTGGCTGGAAGTTATCGTGTGAGTTTCGATTTTATCGAGACGATGGGCTTTACGCCGAATTACGAACCGCAGAAGCCTTACTTTTCCTGGGGAACCGAGCATGTCCAGGTTTTGGCGAGTGAGAAAAAGTTCGTCAGTTTACAGCATAGTTTGGTGATGTATTTCAAGGGCGAGGATGGCAAGGAATCCGGCCCGATGGTCATGAAACACTGGCGTCAGGATTGGCGTTATGAAGACGCCGACCTTCATACCTACAGGGGGAATTCGACTTGGTCGCAAGAATCCCGAAAGCCGAAACAGGTGCGTGGGAAATGGACCCAGACGGTCTTTCAGGTGGATGATTCGCCGCGCTACGAGGTCATTGGCGAGTGGAAGCACGAGGGTGGGATGTCGACTTGGAAGAGCGAATCCTGCTGGCGGCCCTTGCCGAGACGCGAGTTTTCAGTCCGGAGTGATTATCAGGTTCTGCAAGGAGTTCATGAACTCTCGGTGACCCCAAATGGCTGGGTGCACACTCAGCAAAACCAGAAAGTCGCCTTGGGGGGAAAAGGTAAGATTACGATCCTGGCTCAAGAACTGGGAGTGAATCGCTACGAGCGAATCAGCGAGCCCTCACTCATGGCTGCTGAGACCACTTTGAAAAAAACCGGTCACTATTGGGCGGAGGTTCGCAAAATGTGGGCGGAAATTTATGGGGAGCACAAGACTTTCTCTCTCAAAGCGAAAGTGGATGAGAAGAAGCTGTATCAATATCACTTTGCTTACGCCATGAAGCTGGAGGGATCGGATGATCCCTATGATGCCGAAGCCGGGCGTGCCCACGCGCGGGAGACGATTGGGAAGTTTGTCCAAAAAGGAGCAGATGGGAAACCCGGCAAGTATTGATGGGGACACTCTGGGTCATCTGCGGTCCCGCCGGAGTTGGGAAAAGCACCCATGGCAGGAAGAGAGCTGCCGAGCTTGGCGCCTGCCTTCTGGATAGTGATACCGTAACCGAACCGGTGGTGAGAGCCGGGATGTTACTGGGAGGCGAGGATCCTTGCGACCGGGATTCACCGGCCTACCGTGAGGCTTTTCGTGAGCCTGTCTACGAGTGTCTCTTTGCGACCGCGGCCGAAAATTTGGCCCATACCGATGTCGTTCTCGTCGGACCCTTTACTTCCGAGATTCGGAATCCGGAATGGCTTGGAGAATTGAGAGAAAGATTCGGGGTGGAAGTGAAGGTGACCTTTGTCACCTGCGATGAGGAGGAGCGAAGGAGGCGAATTCGGCTTCGGGGGAATCCCCGGGATGAGCTGAAATTGCGTGATTGGGAGGCTTATGTGGCTTCAACCGACCTCCGGCCACCTGTTTTTGAGCACGAATGTCTTTTGACCCGGTTGCTTAAATCTTGAATGTGCCTCCCTGCGTGCTAACCCGTGGTCATGTGGGTTTGGTCAAAATTGTCGGCTGTGAAGTGGTTGGATGCCTGGGAGGAAAGATTTTATGGAAATCCCAACTCGGTCATTAACGAAATCAAGGGCGGGAAGTCGATTCGGGTCGAGGTTTACTGCGAGGAGGAAAAAGAGGCTCTTGAAATCCAAGAGCTGTTTGGAGGCTCGGTGCGGGAGTTGAAGAGTCGAAACTGGGTCGCGATGAGCGCACCCAAAGTCGAACCACTCATGATCCGGGATCGCCTGGTGATTTCGCAGGTGGAAGTCGGGGAGGGGAGTTATCCCGGGAAGCATGTCATTGTCGTTCCTCCGGAAATGGCCTTTGGAACCGGAGATCATCCCACGACAGCGACCTGTCTGAGGCTTCTTGTTGACCATTCCGCAAAAATGGATGACGGATGGAGCTTTCTTGACCTGGGCACTGGAAGTGGCGTTTTAGCGATGGCCGGCAAGCGATTGGGCGCTGGCGAAGTGCAGGCGTTTGATTACGATCCCAAGGCCGTCGAGGTGGCGGCCTTGAATATGAAGCGCAACGGAATCTCCGAGATCAAAATCTTTGAAGAAGACGTTTTTCGTTGGAAGAACAAGAAACGGTTTCAAGTTGTGGCGGCGAATCTGTTCTCGACGGTCCTCATTGAGGCCCTCCCTTTGATCGCCAAATGGATTGAAAATAAAGGGCTTTTGATCCTCTCGGGGATTTTGGCGGAACAATGGAACGAAGTTCGGGCTACGGCCGAGGCTTGCGGGTTTGACCTGATCGGCCACAAGAAGATCGGCAAGTGGGTGACGGCTTCTTTCCATGCGTCGTGACCACCGGCAGCTAAATTTCAAAAAATCAGGCTGGGAAACCTCATTTGCCTTGCAACGAGCCCTGTAGCTGTGCAGAAAAACCCCGCTCCCCGGGGAGAAACGCGCCAATCGCCTCCAAAGATGTTTTTTCCCGGTTCTGGGGTATCATTAACCTACGAAACATCATGGATAGTCTCTCAAAACGCGTCACCTCTGTAACCCCCTCGCTGACCCTTTCAGTCACGAACCAAACCAAGGCACTTCGGGCCGCTGGAGAAGAAGTTTACGGGCTGGCCGGTGGCGAGCCGGACTGCGACACCCCTGATTTCATCAAGCAGGCCGCCTATACCGCGCTCGCAGAGGGCAAGACTAAATACACTCCGGCTGCCGGAATTCCCGAGCTTCGCGAAGCTCTTTCGGAAAAGCTCAAGAATGACAACCAGCTCAACTACGAGCCGAGTCAGATCTGCGTCACTTCCGGAGCGAAGCAGGCGTGTTATAATGCCATCCTCGCGGTTGTTGAGGAAGGCGATGAGGTCATCATCCCTTCACCATACTGGGTGAGCTATCCTGAAATGGTGAAGCTCGCAGGTGGTGTCCCTGTCCTGGTCGAGACCAAGGAGAGTAATAAGTGGAAGATTACCGCTGATGAGTTCGAGGAGGCCATGTCTCCGAAGACCAAGATGATTATTCTCAATACCCCGGGCAACCCGACGGGTTCGGTTTATAGCCGTGAGGAAATTGAGGGAATCGTGGAAGTGGCTTCATACGAGGACATCATCATCCTCGCCGACGAAATTTACGAGCACCTCGTCTACGGGGACGAGAAGCACGTCAGTGTCGCTTCGGTGAACGAAGATGCCTATAACCTTACTATCACCGTGAATGGCTTTTCCAAGTCGCACTCGATGACAGGTTGGCGTGTCGGTTATACGGCGGCTCCGGTCGCAATCGCCAAAGCGCTCTCGACGATTCAAGGGCACACCACCTCGAACGCCACAACCTTCGCCCAATATGGTGCTTTGGCCGCTCTCAAGGATCCCGCCTCGGCTGGTTTCATCGAAAACCTGCGTGGTGAGTATGATGTGCGTCGTCAATTCATGCTGGCCCGACTTAAGGCCATTCCCAATGTCAGTGTGGTGGAGCCGAAGGGTGCCTTCTACTTCTTCGTGAACTGCACGAGTATGGGGATCAAATCGGTCAACCTTTGCGATAAGCTTCTGACCCGTTACAAGGTGGCGGCAGTTCCCGGCGTGGCTTTCGGTCATGACATGGGAATCCGGATCAGCTACTGCACGACTCTTGATGTCCTCAACGAGGGCATCTCACGATTCGAAGAGTTCTGCCGGTCTCATTGAAGCGGAACTACTTCAATCCTACTTTTCAAAAGGCGCGGGAAACCGCGCCTTTTTTTGCAAATCCAAAGTAAGGATTGATACCGCGAACGAGATGGTATCGTTGAAGCTCTCTTGTTGAGTCAGAGACCTGAAAGATCCAAGGCATCCGAATAGGGGAGGGTTGGCGCTGAAGTCAGGGCGATTGACCAGAAACCCCGCACCTCCCTCGGCTGATTGATCAGAGTGATGGCGCTAATCCGGAGGCTTTCAAAATGCAGGATCGGTTCGCCATGACCCCCTTGACACCCAGTCGGCCCCCTTCAAAAAAACGCCCTTGCCCACCTCGCCCACCCCGGGCAACTCCCGGAAGCCCACCAAAAAGCCATCGCCCAAGCCACCGCCGGAGTCCGCACCGCCCAGCTCCGCAGCCTGCGGGCCGCATTCAAAGACTTCCGCACCCCAAAAGCCGACGCTACCCCCTCGGCGCCATGCTCGGCCTCATCGCCATCGTAACACTCTGCCACCACCACCTCGGCGATGGTCGGCTGGATACAACGGCACACTACTCCGACGCCGCATAAATTTTACCAATCTTTTTCTGGTCAGAAGTGTCGTATCATGATATCAATCCCTTGGATAAGGCACACAATTATGATGATCTACCTGTCGAATCCCCCTACCAAAACAACCAAAACAACCAAAACAACCAAAGAAAATGAAATATCTATTATTAGGTTCTTCGATCACGACGATCCTCGCCGGCGTTGCATCCGCCGCTACAACAATCGTCGCGATAACTCCCCAACTTCATGAGACGACTGGAATTGCTACCTTCTCTACAGATGGTGGTCACATGACAGGATTGGAAGTCACGGTAAGATTCGCCGATTTAACCTCCGAAGTAGCTAATTGGAGCGGATCGGGTACTTCTGGAAGTGCCACAGGCGTAAAGTTCAAACTTGAGCAAGCCGGTCAAACATTCAGCCAACCATGGACGCTCACGAATCTGTCCGGCAGCCCAATCCTTGGGTTCTCCCTGGATGGACATCCTGGTGACACAGTGTTCGATAGAACAAACCCATCTCACGGAACGACCGGTTCGGACCAAGGCAAGGACTTACAACTGGGTAATGACGGAATGGGTTCTGAAATCTTAGGGACGGCCACCTATTCTGACGCAGTGAAATTGAAGACTGAGGCTCTCGTTGGAGATCTTTACCTTAGGGTTAATGTCGATTTGGCTACTCCGTATGAAGGGACTTCCTTTACGTTTATGCAGGATACAGACACTACCCAATTCATTAACGATTTGACTGCCGTTCCGGAGCCAAGCACGGGACTCGGGGTCGGCCTCCTCCTGTCCGCGGCTTTCTTCCTGCGTCGCAGGAAGTAGAAACTTTCCAATTTCTATTTCAACAGACTGGTCTTTCCGGGATTCCGGAAAGGCCAGTTTTTTTATCTCCTCAAGAAATATCTAGAGCTTCCTGATGTCTACATTCCATTTACAAGTCCGTCGAAGAGATCGTGAATAATCGGAGTGCTGAAGGGAGGTCCGCTGGAGAGTCATCGGGAAGATTAAGTGGGTAGACGGTGTGGTTGAAGCTGGTTCGAGCGTTGCCATGTTGGCTTGGTTCTGAGACTCAATCGCAGGAACCGCTCCATCGCCCTGCCTTGGTCTCAAGGGGCTGATTGACAGCGGCAGATATTTGCTAGGAGTCTGTCGGACTGAAAATCCTCGGCAGTGATGCCAGGCTGGTTTTAAATTCAGGCATGGCAGCTTCGTTCGTCAACCTCGACCGCAACACTCCCATGCTTCTGCCCCCTGACCTGCGTGATTGGGTCGGAGACGATGATCTCGTCCATTTCGTGATTGAAGCCTGCGAGCGCCTTCCCCTCGAGGCATTTCGGGTCAATCACCGTGGAAGCGGAAGTGCCCAAATGCCACCCCACATGATGCTCGCCCTGCTGGTCTTCAGTTATTGCAACGGCATTTTCAGCTCGCGCAAAATCGAACGGGCTACCTACCGCGACGTTGCCGTGCGCTACCTCACTGCCGACACCCACCCCGACCACGACACCATCTGCAAATTCCGCCGCGAGAACAAAGCGGCCATCAGTGCGGCATTTATCGACATCCTCGAACTTGCCCGCAGCCTCGGCCTGCTCAAACTCGGCAAAGTCTCCACCGACGGCACCCACATCAAGGCCAACGCCTCCATCGATCAAAACGTCACCTACGACCGGGCCATCGAACTGCGTCAGCGACTTCAAGCCGACATTGCCGAGTTGATGGTCGAAGCTGAAAAAGCCGACGCCGAGGGCCAGGATGATCAATCTCTGCCTGATGAAATTGCTCGTCGTGAAGCTCTCAAATCCAAGATGGATCAAGCCATTGCCGAACTGGAAAGCCGGGCCGCCAAGCGTCGCGAACAGGCCCAAAAAGACTACGAAGCAAAAGTCAAAGCCCGCAAAGCCCGGGAAAAAAGCACTGGCAAAAACCCTCCCGGAAAATCGCCCAAACCTCCGGGCACGATCGAAGAGATTGCCAGCGCGAGCAATGAACAATGCAATCTCACTGACCCGGATGCCCGCATCATGCGCAAGAACACCCGCAGCGGCTACACCCAGAGCTACAACTGCCAGGCCACCGTAGATGCCGATGGCAGCGGACTGATCGTCGGGCAGCATCTCACCCAGAGTGCCAGTGACGCCAACGAACTTCTTCCCTCCTACCACAGCATCCCCTCCGAACTGGGCAAGCCCACCGCCCAACTTTCCGACGCCGGCTACCTCAACAGCGCAGCCATCACCCATCTTCAAGAGGAAGAAGGCTGTGAGATTTACTGCAGTGCCCACCGGGAAGACGCCCACAATGAACGACGCTACGACTACCGCCCTCCGGACAAAAGCGGGCGCAAGGTGCGCGAACTCAAAGATCCGGTCTTGATCGCAAT
>CAJXVQ010000259.1 GCA_913060685.1 uncultured Verrucomicrobiales bacterium | reverse complement strand
TCTACACAGAGTAGATCGTCGGCAGCGTCAGATGTGTATAAGAGACAGTCCCAGGAGAATCGATAGCTTCTTCGAATTCTACGCCAAGAAATATCCCCGGCACGAGTTCATCAACCAAGCTCGCTTTTTCAAAGGAGAAGCCCTCTTCGCGAGAAGAGATCTCGAGGACGCCGCCGTTGCTTTCAATAAAGTGGATCGCAAAAGCCTTGATCCCGCCCTTCAAAAAGAACTCCTCTTCAAGCACGGCTGGTGTCTTAGCGAATCCGGTCAATTCGATGGGGCCACGCGGAGCTTCGCCCATTTTTTAGCCGACTTCCCGGATGATGTCCGTGCGATTGAAGTGCACAACAAACGGGCCCAGGCCCACCTTGCCCTCGGCGACTACACCTCGGCCTTGAGAGATTTCGAAGCCGTCCTTGCCGTCCAAACAACACCGGAACAAACCGCGTTCGCCTTGCAGGGAAGCGCCCGGGTCCTCCGACATGAGAAGAAATATGAAGGAATGATCGGGCGTTACCGGCGGATCCTGGGAGAATTCCCAACTCTTTCGACAGATACCATCGCAAATGCCAACTACTGGATTGGCTGGGGATTCTACAAACTGGGTAAATTCGAAGACGCCCCTCCCTACCTCAGAAAATCACGCGACCTGGTCCCCGAATTCTACAGCCAACCAGCCGGCGACCTTCTCATCCTGGGAGCCTTTAACACGAGGGATAAACGCGCCCTCCATAAAGCCCTGCAAGAAGTCTTCGCCCAAGCGCCCGCAAAATCCATTCCCCAGCGCATGCTTTCCTGGCTGGGGGTGCAAATGTTCCACGACGGCGAAATCACGGAAGCCGCCAACTATTTGGAGAAAGCAACTGACCCTGAAGTGCCGGAGAGGACCGATGTCGGAGTCTGGCGAATTCTTGCCAAATCCCAAAACCGCTCGGGGCGGTATTCGGAAGCCCAACAAACAAGTCTTCTCCTCCTCGAACAAGAGCAGGACCCAAGGTGGCAGGCGGACGCCTATCTTGACCTGGCCGAAGCCCGCCTTGGACTGAAGCTTTATCCTGAAACACTCGACGCCATCAACAAGGGCCTTGCGGTCGAAGCCCCTGGCTCACATATCGCGGGGCTCCACATTGTCAGAGGTGAAGTTGCGCTCGCTCAAAAACTTTGGAACGACGCACTGGAGGCCTTTCAAACAGCAATCCCCATGATCCCGGGTGATCCCCTCCTCCAACCCCGGGCGCTCTACGGCGGCCAAATTGCAGCGACCAAAATGGGGAACGATGCCCTTGCCTTAGATTTCCAATCCAAGTTGAACTCTGGGTTCAGCAACTGGAAACCCGTCTTTGTACTTGATGACGACGGAGAATAAGAGTCACGTCCACAGGCCCGAGAAAGGGCAGGCCCCTGCGGGGACAGGACTTCACACCGCGTCTCACTGATCACCTTTTGCCAACAAGCGCGTGACCACTGGTTTGAGAGTTAATCCCTGAACCGCGATCGAGAAGACCACCACAAGATAGGTCGCCATCAAAATCGCCTGCCTTGAATCAACTCCCAGGCTGTCATCTTTTGGGAGAGCCAGTGCGAGAGCGACCGAGATACCTCCTCGCAAGCCACCCCAAGTCAGGATCCTTACAATTCCCGGTGAGAATGCCCTTGAGCGCTTGAGCAAGACCACCGGGAGTGACACCGCGACCATCCGGGAAGCCAGCACCACCACGATTAAAATAATACCGGCCGCAAAGGCCTTTCCACTCCACGCCAGAACAAAAATTTCCAGGCCAATCAAGAGGAATAAAAGAGCATTCAAGATCTCATCGATCAACTCCCAGAAAAGGTCCAGATGCTCGCGAGTGGTATCGCTCATCGCCATGAGACGGCCATGATTTCCAATCATGAGTCCAGCCACCACCATCGCCAAAGGTCCACTCAAGTGCCACAAAGTCGCCAATTGATACCCACCGGTTACCAGAGCCAGAGTGATCAAAACCTCAACCTGATAATTATCGATCGTCTTCAGCATCCAATAAGCGACAAAGCCCACGGCCGACCCCAGTAGCACTCCACCGCCGACCTCCACCAAAAACAACTTCCCCACTGAAACCACCGACGCATCAGCGTTACCAGCGGCCACCCCTACAAGCACCAGATACACGACAACCCCCACCCCATCGTTGAAGAGTGATTCTCCGGTGATCTTGGTTTCGAGAGACTTGGGAACTCCAATTTTTTTCAAAATCCCCAGAACCGCCACAGGATCTGTCGGCGAAATTAGAGAACCAAAAACAAGGCACCACAAAAAAGGCACGCCCACCCCGGTCCACTTAAATACAAAGTAGGAAGCCGTCCCCACCAGGAAAGTTGAAATCAGAAGCCCCGCGCTGGCCAGGATCGCCACCACCCATTTTTGATCGCGAAGATCTCCCAAATTGACATGGAGCGCCCCCGCGAAAAGAAGAAAGCTCAACATGACATTCATCACGGTCTCATTGAAATCAATCCGGGTCACAAACTCATCCGCGCTATCGCGCAGGCCATCTCCCCCAAAGAGCAAAAGAAGGGCGCTCAGCACCAAGCCGATCAGTAGAATTCCAATACTGGTCGGCAGCTTGAAAACACGATGGTTAATATAGCCAAAAACAGCGGCCAGGGTCAGCAAAACAGCCGTTGTATCGAGGATGTTCATTGAGGGGATTCTTGTGGGTTTGCTTCGAGAAAATGAATAAAGGCGTCACTCCATTTGGACGCTGTCTTGGGGCGGTTGTCGCTAAAAAAGAGGCCTCGCTTTCGAGCGGTCACTCTCAGACCCGTCGCGGAGCCTCCTCGAGTCGGAGTGAAAACAGCCTTCACCTCCAATGGCAAGATCATCGCAGATTTTGTAAAAGGGCCTTCGCAGAAACTCCACGTCACTGAATTTTCAGACTTCAGCTTCTTCAAAGAGAAGATTTCGGTCCGTGGCTTTGCCGACAAAAAATCTCCAGTCTTACGAACAGCTTCGGAGTAGGGCATTTCCACGGACTTCGAGCAGGACGCCAGAACTCCGGAAAACAGGGCCAAAAACAAAAGGCGAAAGTGATTCATGCAATATGGTTGATGTGGCTCCTCACCAACGCCCGGGCTTCTTCCGGCACCCATTCCTCCCAATCGCCATGACTGGCGGCAGCATTCAAGATTTCCCTTCCTGTCATTTCCAAAAGCTGCTCGTCGCCACAGCCAATATCAGAAATCATTCCGTTTTCCAAAAAATGCTCATAAAGACGCTTCCAGCCATCGGGAGCAAGAAAGTTATCAGCGGTCACCATCTCACCTCCCCTGCCACTACGCCATGGATAAACCAAGAGCGATAATTTGCTCTTAAAAAGACGCCCAAAGGATTCCAAAATCCCTCCCTCCAGGGACTCGGACCACTTATCTTTAAACAATTCGTTCAACAACCCGATCGACAGGATCATCCCGAGCGGTTCCTTGGTGTATCTCCGCAAGAGCCTCGCAACCCGGTGGAATTCCGGACAATTTGAAACCATCACCACCTTGCCCAGGGCCTGCAGCGCATCGGCACGATCGAGAAATGAGAGAAGATCCACTTCACCATCCCTCAACAAGTTACTCAGCGAAACTTCGCAAACCTCCCGACATGGACGGGCATCCCGGGAACCCCCTGCGGGAGGAAAAACCTTCGAAGCCTGATTCAGCATATCCAAATGAAGATTGGTTACCGGAAGGAAACTTCCCCGCAATATCAGGAGGGGCGTCTTGTAAAAAGCCTCAGCCGCCTGAACCACCTCACCATCAGGCATAAAAATCGTGGCGGCTGACATCCCTTGCCTCACGAGTTCCAGCGCACAAATCCGATTATCCACCATCTCGAACGGCTTCCCGTGAAACTTCAGCATATCGATCTCGATGCGACCGGGAGCAATGAACTCCGTCAGGGATTTCACAAATCCCCGAAGGTCGAGAGCATGATGATACGCGGCATCAATCAGGTTGATCCCCAGAATCCCCAGAGCCTCCATCTGGTCAACATTCTCCTCATCAAGTAGATTGACGTGGAGGACGATCGTTCCTGAAGGGCGGCCCGGCTGTATCTGATAACGAATTGCCAGCCAACCATGGCACTCCTCGGTATCCTGGTAACCCCGCGCCCGAACCGTATTGGCAAAGGCAAAAAATCTCGAGTCCTTCCCGCGTGGCTTGCTCAGCCTTTGCTCCAGAAGATCATACTCGTAGTTGACCATATCAACCACGCGCTCTTGGGAAACATAACGCTTGGTCTTCCCATACAGAGCGTCACTGATGGTCATATCGTAGGCCGAGATCGACTTGGCCACCGTTCCGGCGGTCGCAGAAGCGCGAAAGAACCAATTGGCGACCTCCTGCCCTGCTCCGATCTCGGCAAAAGTGCCATAGATCGAACGATCCAGATTTAACTTTAGCGCCTTATCTTCTGGCGAGACGAAGGAATCACTCATCGTCTTCGAAACTCTCTCTGTTTGAAATCCACCCTTGGTCAGTCATATCCAGGATCTCAAGCTGATCCTGTGCTCGCGAATTGGGATGATAGGCAACCTTGACCATGCACGGGGCTTTTCCACCTTTCTTCAACATGCTCACGAATTTCTTATCAATCTCCGAATCCCTTTTGACATAGCCGAGGAATGAATACTTGGAGTCCTTCAGCTCCAATCCATACGACCTCCATATTTCGTCGTCTCCGAATCCGTAATTATAGTAGTTCGCAGGCTCGATCAGAATCCTCATTAAAAAGGACTCGGTGGGCTTCTTTGACCGCATTTCCTCCGGGGTGAAATCACAATACCCAACCCAGCTCTCCCAATCAATTTTGTAGACTTCCCCGTCCTCGGAAACGACCCGCTCCACGGCAATGGGCGAACTCAAAAAATCCGCCTTCTGCACCATCGTCGTCAAAAGATTCCCACGGTAGGAAACCTCCGACTTATTAAGTGACTCAAAACCTTCGGTCTCGTAATCAACTTTGGCATAATAAAGGTCCAACAAAGGCCCAACGCGCTCGAGATCACGAATCGTTTTCTTTTTTTCCTCAATACTCTTGGCATTGAGGAAGCTCTTTACGGCAGCTTCAGCCGCCGGAATATCGAATTTATTGTAATCATCGACCGATTTCACCGCCCCATCAGATGTGTCCTCTTTCCCGGTCCGCCGCTGGGCATCGACAATATCGTTAAGAATGTCCAGGGCCCTGGAGTCATCATCAGTTGGACCAGTATCCGCTGCCGGTGGTGGTGTCGCTTGATCCAAAAAATGGACCCCAAGAGCTCCGAGTACGAGTGCGCTCATGATCAGACTCACCACGATTTTCCAGGAAACGGTATTACCATCCCCGGCATCAATTTGATCCTCCCAATCTATTTTCTCTCCGGTTGTTTCGGCCCGTTTACGTTTGAGGTTCTGCCTCGCCGCTTCATGTCTCTCGACCTCCTCGACCGACATTGTCTCGGCAACGGCAATCCTCTCAAGGAGCAACCCGGGCGGCTCCTCCGGCGCGACCGCAGCGGATGCTGAATCGGTGGATGCAGTTTCCGCAGCACTGACCGCGGCTCGACAACTCGGACAACGACCAGTCTGACCAACCTGACTTTTTCTCAATCGAAAAAGCCCATGGCATGCAGGGCACTGAAATGGAATCCAGCGATTGGGGGAGGAATTCTCACTCATATAAATCTATTCATTCAAATCTCCGTCATCGGTCGGAGGTGGCAGTTCAAATCGTGCCGGTAGTTTCAGCTTGAGTAACGCCTCACCCTCGCCTCTCACCTGATCTTCAACAATCAGAACATCGCTGTCGGAGATCCAGGCCTCGGCACTATCGTCTTTAATACCCAAGGTGGGAGTCTCGCTGTTGTAGGGATCAAAGCCCAGGAGTAGCGGCACCTTCGATTTGATCGGGATCGCGTTGAGAGTTTCCCGCACCCCGGCTTGGTCGGCAATATCATCGATATTAATCGGGCTCCCGTGAACCGCACAAATCCCGATCTCCTGCCCTCTGCGAAGGTATTCCGAATAACTGGTGGTCGGAAAGCTAATCTGCCCGGTCGCCGGATCAACGAATGACTCATTGCAGTATTGAGTCGGGCGCATTCCCGAGACACGGCAAATGGAAACCTTTTCAATGGACTCCGGTTGGAGAATTTCCCGCCCGGCAAAGGCGGGTTGCGAGGCATTCATCATCTTTTCCCAAATCGGGTAAGCCACGTTTTTAGCAAAAGCATCAGGGTGAATCGCCTCTCGCTCACCTTCGTAAAAACCAACCCAAACAGCACAAGTGACCCGGCTGTTGTAACCCACCATCCAAGCGTCGGTCAGGCCATACGGCGTCCCCGTCTTTCCACCTCCGAGCAAGAGTCCCGACTTCAACCCTTGCGCGGATTCGGCGAGATTCCCGGATCTCAGGACATCATTAAGAACGCTGTGAACTTGAAAAGCAGCCGCATCCGAACAGACCGGCTGGGTCTCCAGAGAGGGCCCGTCCCCACCGACCGGATAGACGATCTTACCATCAATATCACGGATCTCCCGGATGTAATGCCGCGCCGTCACCCGGGAACCACCACGGGGAAAGGTGGTATAGGCGGAGACAACTTCAGGCATGCTGAAATTATCAAAACCCACCAGCATCCGGTTCAGGAGCTTGTCTGACGGCAAACGAAATCCAAAGGCTTGGGAAGTTTCCAAAACTTTTGAGAGCCCGACATTCTGGCCCAACTCCACCGTCGCCGCAATCTTGGAAACCCCCAGTGCACGGCGGGAAGTGATATCACCCTCATATCCGGGATTTGCGATCTCCATCCCCCACTCGCCGGCAACTCCCTCCAGACCTCCGACCTGGAGCTTCCGCAAATCCATCTGCTCATCAGCGACCAGCGTGGCGGGATGCCTTCCGTTCTCAAAAGCGGAAGCGTAAACGAAAGGAAAGAAGCCCGTTCCCAAAGGCCGGCTGCCATTCTCAATAAAATCATACTGCGAATCGGCGTAATCTCGCCCTCCCACGTGGGCAATCACCTCACCGGTGTCATGATCAACCATCAAGGTCGCTCCCTGAAGATATTTGGGCGGTCCCACGGACTTATCGTATTCAGAATACTTTGCATGCTTGTAATCCGATGAGGCCTCCACCTCGAGAAGCTTCCGGGTCATGGACTCCTCTGCCGCTTTTTGAACCCCGGCATCAATCGTGGTCCGGATGGTATATCCGCCCCTTGAGAGAGCTTCCTCCCCCACCAACTCCCGCGCTTGTTCGGCGACAATTTCGTAGAGAAATGACTTACCCCGCTGAATTGGCTTGGGATTAATGATCACCGGTCGGGCGATCATCTTCTCGCGATCCTGCTCGGTGATCATCCCCTCCATCTCCATCCGGGTCAAAACCATGTCCCGGTTGGTTTTGTTCTCGCTCAGACTATTGAGTGGCGAAATTCTTTTCGGGTTTTTTAAACATGCCACTATCGAAGCGGATTCGGAAATCGTCAGATCCTTCGGCTCCTTGCCAAAGTATCCTAAAGCCGCCGATCTCACTCCGTAAAACCCCGAACCAAACGGAACCAGATTGAGATACATCTCCAAAATATCCTCCTTGGCCGCCTGCTTGAGATCATCATCATCATCGGGAAACTCCGACTTCAACTGGGCTTGAAAATGCTCTTCAATCCGCAAAGCCACAAAGGCTTCCACAACCTTCCGCTCGTATCCACTCCACTCATTTCGCCGGGCCTCTCCAAGGAGGTCAAAGGACTTCCGCGCCAGCTGCATCGTAATTGTCCCCGCTCCCTGCGTGATACTTCCACTCTGGGCATTCAGCCAGGCGGCACGCGCAACGCCCACCCAGTCCACGCCATTGTGATCATAAAATCGCTGATCTTCCTGGGCCAGCACGGCATTCACAAAAACCGGCGGGATTTCATCAAGCGGAAGCGAGAACCGGTTCTCAACAAACATCGTCCCAATCTCGGTGCCTCCACGATCGTGAATGAAACTCATCTCCTCCTTTTCCCCCACCAACTTCAGGTCATAGGTCTTCGCTATGTCACGATAAGGGTCCAGCTTCTGGTTCCCCTTATAAGCTCCCACTCCGGCCAATATCAGACAGAACAAGCAAAAGATCCAAAATCCCTTTCGCTTGAAAAACCAACGTCTTGCCCTCTTGTTCTTCATCTCAAACATGATGTCTCATAAAACAGCCGATCTGACAGTCCTGCAACAGGCATTCCCTTACCCTCGATCCGGCGCGGGGGCAACCACCGACTTAGGTCGCCTCATTTCCTCCGGGATCGAAGAATCCGGTCCCATTCCTTTCTCAGACTTCATGGCGCAAGCCCTCTACCATTCTGAACTTGGATATTACGCTCGCGCGAAGGCCCGCACCGTCTCCAAAGAAGGCGATTTCATGACCAGCGTCTCGGTCGGATCCGTTTTCGGAACTCTCCTCGCCCGCCGCCTTCACCGCTTCTGGATCGCCAACGGTTCCCCTTCTGAATTCACTATTCTGGAACCCGGAGCGCACGACGGATCACTCGCAACCGACATCCTCGACGAAATTGACTCCCTCGACCCATCCTTTGCCAAAGCGACCCGCTACCTCGTCTGCGAACCCCTCCCCGCCAGACGCAAGGTGTTGGAGGCCAAGCTCGGCAATCGGACCACCGTCATCGCCTCCCCAACTGAAGCTCAGGCTGAAATCGGTGCCCTCGTCGCCAATGAAGTTCTCGATGCCCTCCCTGTCCCTCTTTACCTTCTTTCAAATAAGCAATGGCACGAAATCCTCGTCACCAGCTCGGACGGCCTCCTCGACTGGTCATCACGCCCCGCCAATCTCGACCTTCCCTCAAATTTCCCCGAAGGTTACGTCACCGAAGGCCCTCCCGATCTCAAATCCTTCCTCGAACCTCTGAGCACTGTCTTCCAACAAGCCCTCTTCATTTGGATCGACTACGGTCTCGACGAGGAAACGCTCTACCATCCCGCCCGCACCTGTCTCTTATACACATCTCCGAGCCCACGAGACCGAGGCTGATCTC
>CAJXVQ010000258.1 GCA_913060685.1 uncultured Verrucomicrobiales bacterium | reverse complement strand
GGTCTCGTGGGCTCGGAGATGTGTATAAGAGACAGATTTTGGCGAGATCTCCACCATAGGCCGAGATTGACCGTAAAGCGTGATCGTCGGAGAAGAGAAAAAGAATGTTGGGCTGCTTGGCTTGTGCCAGATTGATCAATGCGCTGGCGAGGAAGGTGAATAAGAGGGACTTCATTGGGAGATCGATGGATACTGGCTGGAGAAGTTTTTTTGAAGGGCTAAGTTGGGCCGGTCGTAACGGCATATTTTTCATGAAACCTCTCCTCCTCGCTTTTGCAGCTCTTACGGCGGCATTTTTTTGGTCATTCGCAGCTGAAGCAGAGTCCGCTCCAGAGAAAATCCGCGTCCTCATCATCGATGGTCGGAATAACCACGATTGGATCGGCACCACTGAGTCTCTCCGCGCCACCCTGATTGCCTCAGGCCGCTTCGAGGTCACCATTGCTACCGCTCCCGAGTCCGGTCTTCCCAAGGCTCCCCGTAAGCCTCAAATTGATGATCCTACCTTCGAAACAGCTCTGGCCCGCCACAAAGCCCTCGCTAAAAACCAAGCGGCTTGGGAGGCGTGGACCATCGACTTTTCCAAATACGACACCGTCATTCTTAACTACAACGGCCCCCGCTGGCCAAAGGAAATCGAGGAACGATTCACCAAATTTGTGCGCGAGGGCGGAGGAGTTCTCGCCATCCATGCGGCCAATAATTGTTTCAGCGATTGGCCGGAATATAATGAGATGATCGGGCTCGGCTGGAGGAAGCCGGGCTTTGGTAAAGTCGTCACCATTGACCCCGCAAGCGGGCAACCAATTGAGAGGAACATCGACCAAGGAACCGGTCATGGCTCCAAGCACCCTTTCAAAGTCACTGTCCGCGCGGCTGATCACCCTGTTATGAAGGGCCTTCCCAAGGTTTGGTTCCATGCCAAGGATGAGCTGTATCACAATCTTCGTGGCTCGATGGAAGGCTTGACGGTTCTTTCCTCGGCATACTCAGATCCCAAGCAACAGGGCACCGGGAATCACGAGCCCATCACTCATGAAAAATCCTATGGCAAAGGGCGCGTCATTGTTACCACAATGGGACATTTCTGGCCCGGCGATCTCGAACGGAACTCCCTTCACTGTGTGGGCTTCCAAACCATTGTGGCCCGTGCCACCGAGTATCTCGCCACCGGCAAAGTGACCTTGGCCGTTCCGGAAAATTTTCCTGCAAAGGAAGAAGAGGAAGTAGTCCCGCCCCATCAACTGGGATCCCCGCAAGTGATTCCTGCCACAGATTGGGAAGCCCGAAAAAAGAAGAACGAATTTAATCCCCTCACGGTGGCCGAGTCACTCGATGCCTTCGAGTTGGCAGCCGGGTTCCAGATTGAAAACGTGGCCGCCGAGCCTGACCTCGAGGAGCCGGTGTTGGCAGTCTGGGATGGCAACGGCGCCATGTATGTCGCCGAAATGCGTAGCTACATGCAGACTGTTGAAGGCACCGGCACCAAGACCCTTAGGAACGGCCGCGTCAAACGTCTTGAAGACACCAATGGTGATGGCACCTACGACCGCGTCACCATCTTTGCCGATGGCCTCAACCTGCCTCGTATGATTCTCCCGCTCGATGATCGCATTGCCATCGTCGAGACCGACACCACCTCGGTTTATTCCTACCGTGATACCGATGGCGACGGCGTCTCGGATGAAAAAGAGCTCCTCTTCAAAGGCAAGGACATCCCTGCCACCAAGTCGGTCGAGCATCAGGATTCCGGGCTCATCTGGAATCTCGATAATACGATCTACCTCTCCTACAACCACACAAAATACCGCTTCACCGATGGCACCTGGCGCGGACTGAAAGCGCAAAATATTTGGGCGCAGTGGGGACTTGATCACGACGAGACCGGCCAGATCTTTTACTCCACCAATTCCGATCCTTTCTTCTCCAGCCAAATGCCCCGCGAGTACTGGGAACTCATTGACCATCGTGGCGGACCTCGTCCTCGTGAGGCCGAACCGATTGCCTTTGGAAAGCCGTATGAACTTTCCTTTCTGGAGATGAAAAACCTCTGCCCCACCGACGATCGGGGAGGCGCGAATCGCCCTCGTCGCGGGATGACCTCGACTGGAGGACAGAGCGTTTACAAAGCGAACAAACTCCCTCTTGAGTATCTTAAAAGTTTCTTCATCACCGATCCCACCGCGCACGTCGTTCGACATGCTCTTGTCACTGATCTCAATGGTCGTCGCTATCTCACCCATCCCCATGGTCGGGAGGAATTTTTGATCTCGCCCGATATCTACTTCCGTCCCGTCAACACCCACATCGGTCCGGACGGGGCAATTTACATCGTCGATATGGCGCGTGGCATTATCCAGGACGCTCCGTGGCTCAGCCCCGGACCACGCGAGTTCATTCGCGGTGCCGGGCTTGATAAGGTGATCCGTCGTGGACGTATCTGGCGGGTTTCCCATCAAGATCATCCGCTCACTTTTGAGAGACCCCGGATGCTTGATGAGACTACGGCTTCACTCGTCCGTCATTTGGCCCACCCCAACTCCTGGTGGCGCATGACGGCACAGAAACTCATCATCCTTCGCGCCGACCGCGACTCCGTCGTTCCCCTTCTTCATGATCAGGTCCGCTTCACCCGGAACCCGCTCGCTCGACTGCACGCCCTCTGGACGCTTCATGGCATTGGGGCGGAAAAGGATTCCCTTTCCATTGCTCTACGGGACCGGGATTGGCGGGTCCGTTCGGCTGCCGTCCGCATGCATGAACCCATGATTAAAGAAGGAAAGCATGAGGCGACCCTTCCGCTGGTGGAAGACAAGCACCCTGAAGTGGCCAAGCAGGTCATCCTTTCTTTGGGTTGGTCAAAGGATCCCGCTGTCTACGACCTCATCGGGCGCGCCATCGAAAATCATCCCGCTCATCTTGGGGTCACCCTTGCGGGAACGGTGGCGCTTTGGAAACAGGAAACGGCAACGATCAAACGCCTTCGCTCAGGAGAGGCTTTTGCCAAACTCAAGGACCCGGCGACCGCCGCTACCAATTGGAAGCAAGCTCTTGCCCAGTGGAATCGGGGGCTCACTTTTCCCAATGACATGCCCAAGGATGATACCAGGAAGATCCAAAGTGGCGAAGTTCTCTACTTTCAAAACTGCGTCAGTTGCCACGGGCCCGATGGCAAAGGGACAAAGATTCCAGGGCTGGAAAACGCCCTCGCTCCTTCACTGGCCGATTCCAAGCGCGTCCACGGCCCGCTCTCCGGCCTCATGCCCGTCATGGCAAATGGCCTCATCGGCCCCATCGATGGCGTCCCCTACCAAGCCGGCTACATGGCTCCCGCCCACGCCCTCGGCATCACCCGCGATGACCGCCTCGCCGAAATCCTCTCCTACATCCGCTACGCCTGGGACGGAAACACCACCACCATTATCACAAAAGACGAAGTCAAAGAATGGCGCAACAAACTCAAGGATCGCACGACTCCCTGGACCGATGAGGAGCTGAAGAAGGCGAGTTCGGGTCTTTAAAAATTTCTGGTCAAACTGGAGTTGCCCGAGATCATTCAGAACAGCGCTCTGTTGACCCCTTACAATACTGATGCCACTCCGCGATTTAAAAGAGACTTGGGTTCAAAGTCGAAACGCAACGTTCTCGTCTGCCGCGGCCATGGTGATCTTTACAAGGGCGTCATCGATGGCGACTACCGTACCATCACCACGATCTGGAGAACTGCGCTCACGCCCTTTAAAAACATCACCGATTCTCAAGTGGTCGAATCCGGCGGCGTCTACTGGATTCAGGATAAAAAGATCCCCTTTGGGCGCTATCGGGGGAACCCTCTTAAGCGCCTCGGGAAAGACGAAGAACTTAAGAAAACTCGGGGAGTCGATGCTCCAGACAAGAAAGAGCCAGCGTCCGTTGGCGAACGGAGCTGGCTTTTGAAAATGATTCGCTGATCTCTATCGGCGGCGGCGAAGAAGAGCCAGGGCCGCAATTCCAGAGAGGAGAACGCTTGAAGGCTCTGGCACTGCTAGCCAAGCATCCGCGTGAGCGGTAATGTCAGCGTCAGCGAGAGCGGTATTGAAGGTGGTGACACGAGAGATCGTGCCAATCATTCCTTCATTTCCAGCTTCGGCAACGTTCCCCAAATGTCCTGGTCCGGTCGGCATATCAAAGGTCGCACCTGCAATGGAATCAGTGGCGACTCCGTTGATGAACAAGTCCATCGTGCCGCCCGTTTGAGTCCAGCGATAGGTGACATGGGTGTTAGCCGAAGGAGACGCGGCATTGAGAGCGGTAAAGGTATTGTCAGCGACTCCACCCCGGGTAAACCCAAGTTGGCCGGTATCGTTCCATTGCTCGTAGCGAAGGCTATTGAGAGGATTGGCATCGGCTCTTCCAATGTATCCATTTTGTCCTCCGGCAGCGGGATCTCCGCTGATAATAAATTCGAAGGTGGCATCTCCGGAAATGGCGCCAAAATCGAAGAGTTCGATATTTGAGCCGTCAAAGGTAGCGGCTGTTGTGCTTCGTGCGGTAAAGCCAGAACCGGCGATGGCGGCGTCGTAAGCGGCCAGGCTTGCTCCGTGGAGGGAGCTGGCGGCCAGGAGTAGAATCCCGATGGGAGTGGTAGTCTTGATCATGGTTATGTGTGGTATGGATCTATGGTCGATACGACCGAAATGGCATATCTTAGAAAAAATTAATGATCCTCAAGGGCTTACTGGATATTATTTGAGGTAATCAGGCAATTCAAAAAATGAAATGACTTTGCTTTGTCTCATGAATTTTATTCCTGCGGCATGATTTGGTTTTATGCTAAACCGAGGGTGATGATGGTTTGCAGAGCTCGGATTTCCCTTGGGGGAAGGTTAAATTGGTTGATGGCTTTCAGTCTTCTTCTTGGGTGTCACCTTTCGTTGGCTGACGCCATTCCTCCGCATGTCGATTTGCCCGAGGTGAGGAAATCTCCGGCAGGCAAGCGTTTCATTGAGGTTCCTTCCGGCGATTCCGGCGTCGATTTTAGAAACAGCTGGAAGGCTCCAAGAGATTACGAGAGAGCTTTGACCCTGTCGTTTGGAGCGGGGGGCGTGGCTGTGGGTGACTATGACGATGATGGTCGGCCTGATCTCTATCTGACAAGACCGTTCGGTGGCGGCCAACTTTACCGGAATTTGGGTGATTTTAAGTTCGAGGACGTCACCGTGAAGTGCGGGCTTGGTGGCGAGGAGTTTTGGCAGGCCTCGCCCAGTTTTGCCGACATTGATGGCGATGGTGATCTTGATCTCTATGTCTGCGCCTTTGATGCGGCGAATCGGCTCTACCTCAACGAAAAGGGTGTTTTTAAAGAGTGCGCGAAAGAGGCGGGCCTGAACTTTAAAGGGTTTAGCGTGAACATGGCCTTCGCGGACTACGATCTGGATGGTGATCTGGATGGTTATCTCCTGACCAATCGCCCGTTCTCGCCTGAGGAAAGCTACAGTGTGAGCGATCGAGCGACTGCAAATCGGGTCTACCGCCAGTTGCTCAAAGACGCGAAAGGGAATTTTGTGATGCCGGAGCACCTGCGGGAAATTTTTGATGTGGTTTGGAATCCGGCGGGCCAGATGCACATGTTCATTCGGTCGGGGCAATACGACTACCTCTATCGCAACGATGGTCCGGCTGAGGATGGCGGCGTGCCACGTTTCACTGATGTCACCGAGGAAGCTGGCTTGAAGGACAATGGCATGGGGCTTTCCGCGACGTGGTTCGACTACGATGCCGATGGCGACCCCGACCTCTACGTGGCGAATGATTATTACGGGGCGGATCATCTCTACCGGAATGACGGCGACGGGACTTTTTCCGAAGTGACCCTGGAGGCCTTGCCTCACACTCCCTGGTATTCCATGGGGTCGAATATTGCCGATTTGAACAATGACGGGCTTTTGGACTTCATGGGCTCGGACATGATGGGCACCAATCACTTCCGTCAGAAAGTGGGCATGGGAAATATGAGCAAGAATGCCTGGTTTCTGGATCACGCCCGGCCAAGGCAATACATGCGCAACTCGGTTTATGTGAACACCGGTCTGGGACGCTTTATGGAAGCAGCTCACATGACCGGGCTGGCCAAGTCGGACTGGACGTGGGCGGTGAAGTTTGGAGATCTCGACAACGATGGATACGTGGACCTTTTCATCGGAAATGGCATGACCGGGGATTTTTTCAATAGCGACACCACCGCAGCGATTCGAAACGGAACCTATCTTCCCGATGATCAGGATGAAGCCCGCCCGGAGCCGAAGAAGGATACTAATCTGGCTTTTCGAAACCTCGGTAATCTCAAGTTCGAGAATGTCGGGGAGAGTTGGGGGCTGGCGAAGGCAGCGGCCAGTTTCGGAGCGGCGATGGGGGATTTGGATGGGGACGGCGATCTCGATCTGGTGGTCAATAATTTTGAGGATCCGGTAAGCCTGTATCGCAACGACTCGGCAGATGGAAATCATCGCGTGAAGATCCGGTTGAAGGGAAAGAAGAACCGCTACGGGATCGGCGCAAGCTTGAAGGCCATCATGGCGGATGGGGAGATTCTTACCCGATACCTGACCTTGTCCCGCGGCTTTTATGCCTCGGATGATCCCATTGTTCATTTTGGACTCGGTGATAATGCGACGATTCGGGAATTGCAGATCTCCTGGCCGGGTGGCGTGACCCAGAGCCTCAAGGATCTTCCGGCCGATCGGTTTTATACCATCACCGAGCCGGACCAATCCGACTTTGTGAAACCACCAGTGGACGCCCCCTTTTTCACCCGGATGGAAAAGCCTCCGGGTGGGAAGCACTTTGAAATGGTGTTCGATGACTTCGCACGCCAGCCCCTACTTCCACAAAAGCATTCGCAACTCGGCCCGGGAGTCGCGTGGGGGGATGTTGATGGTGATGGCGATGATGATGTGTTCATCGGGGAAGGGCGTGGCTTTGCCGGGCGGATGTATTTTAACGAGAACGGAAAATTTGAAAACCGCTCCCCGGAGTGTCTCAAGATCGACAAAGAGTGTGAAGATATGGCGCCCTTGTTTTTTGATGCTGATGGCGACGGCGACCGGGATCTTTATGTCGTGAGCGGTGGTGTGGAGTGTGAACCGGGGGCTGCGGTGTTGGGTGATCGTCTTTATCTGAACGATGGCGCTGGGAATTTTTCAAAGGCTCCGGCATCGACTCTTCCTGATGTGCGGCAGAGCGGGAGTGTGGTGTGTGCGGCGGATTTTGATCGCGATGGAGATACGGATCTCTTTGTGGGTGGCCGGGTGATCCCGGGCCGATATCCCGAGGTTCCTGCGAGTCAGCTCTTGCTCAACGACGGGAAGGGGACTTTCACGAATGCAGCGCCTGAGTCATTGGCCCAAACCGGACTGGTCACGAGCGCTCTGTGGTCGGATGTCGATGCAGATGGCTGGGTCGATCTTCTGGTGACTCACGAATGGGGACCAGTGAAAGTGTTTCAGAATCAGAAAGGTCAGCTTATCGACATAAGCAAGGAGACTGGAGTTGGTGAACTTTTGGGATGGTGGAATAGTATCGCGGCAGGGGATATCGATGCGGATGGCGATCTTGATTACGCGGTCGGAAACGTGGGGCTCAATTCCAAGTACCATGCTTCGGAGGATCACCCGGTCTTGCTTTACTACGGTGATATGGATGGGGCCGGCCGGCCGAAAATTGTGGAGGCCGAGTTTGAAGGCAAGATCCTCTATCCGGTCAGAGGTCGAAGTTGTTCCAGCAATGCCATGCCGGGATTGAAGACGAAATTTCCGACTTTCAAGTCCTTTGCGGTGGCTCCTCTGAATGACATTTATGGCGATGAGACCTTGGCGAAATCGAAGAAGTTGAGAGCAAACACCCTGGAGTCCGGAATTTTGATCAACGTGACGGAGAAAGGCGGGACTCCGAAATTTGAATTCCGTCCGCTTCCCCGGCTTGCACAGATCTCTCCGGTTTTTGGTCTCGCCTTCACCTCGATTGATGGTGATGCCTACCCCGAACTCTATGTCGTTCAAAATTTCTTCGGCCCCCAACGCGAAACGGGCCGCATGAATGGTGGCGTGAGTCTGCTTTTGAAGAACAACGAAGGTCAATTCAGTCCGATTTGGCCTGATAAAAGCCATCTTTTGGTTTCCGGAGATGCGAAGGCCCTCACGATTTCAGATCTTAATAATGATGGGCTACCGGATTTCCATGTCTCCGTGAATGCCGGAAAGGCGATGGCTTTCGAAGCCAATCCCAAGCAGATGAATGCTGATCAATTTCTTTGCCTCCAGCTTAAAGGCGGTGGAGGTAACATCGATGCATCCGGAGCCCGGGTGACGTTATCTGGAAAAGGGTTTCCAAGCGTCACGCAGCAAGTCAGCAGCGGGGGAGGGTATCTTTCCCAGTCGTCTCCCCGGCTTTTCTTTTCGGTGGGCTCTCTCAAAGGTGATGATCTGAAAGAATTGGAAGTTCAAGTGCTCTGGCCATCGGGCAAAAAGTCGACTGAGAAAGTGGGGGACTTGAAGAAGATCGATGGCCGATACTGGATCGAGGTTTCGTCATGAAAACAAAGGTGTTTCGATCACATTTATCGTATTCATCAAAGATAATCCATAATTGTCTTGCGGCCCTGTTCTCAAGTTTGGCATAAATTCCGTAATCTATACCCGTGGATAGGATGCAAGCGTCTTTCTTTCACTTTAAACGATCAAAAAATGAAATCCCAATATCCGTCTATTTCCAGACTCTTCGTACTTGCGATGACCGGAGTCATCTTGCCTTCAGCTTCGTTCGCTAGCCTCGACCTTTATGATACCGCAATCGACGACGCACATGGAGGTGGAGCGGGCACCCTGCCCTACGCAGCGGTCCTGAAGACGCCCAAAGTGTTCGACGGGACAAATATCGAGCTCTTTGATTTTGGCACCATTTCCGGTGATGCCACTTTCGAATTTATTATCGGCGGAGATCCCGTTGCCGGAGGACAAAATGGATACATTGGAAGCTGTCTCTTATACACATCTGACGCTGCCGACGATCTACTCTGTGTAGA
>CAJXVQ010000257.1 GCA_913060685.1 uncultured Verrucomicrobiales bacterium | reverse complement strand
CCGAGATCTACACGGAGTAGATCGTCGGCAGCGTCAGATGTGTATAAGAGACAGACTCAAACCCAAGCTGACATGACCTCTCAAAAGATCCCTCCTTTGCTTCTGGATAAAATTCGCTCTTGTTCCTTGTTCTCACTCTACTCACAGGCCTTTCAAATTGCGACGGGATACGAGCTGAAGCTGGAAGTTGCCCTTGGAGATGGTGAGACCGGAGTGGCGGTAAAGGTTGGCCGAAATGAGTTCTTTTATCTGGTGCCAGTTGGCGGTTGTTTCGAGAATGATCAGGCATGGAAGGGAATTCTGAGGGCCTTCGCCCTCCAGTTGGGCGATGAGGTAAATCGGGCGGTTCTGGAATCGAGTGAGGCCGAGCCCAAGTGTGTTCAGAGAGCGAAAAAATACATCGCGGAACACTTGGTGGAGAGATTTCAATTAGACGATGTTGCGGAGGCTGCCGGGGTTTGCTCATTTCAACTTTGTCGTATTTTCAAGAAACACGCCGGAATGACGATGAGTGAGTATGTCAGTCGGTATCGCGTGGAGCGTGCGCGGAGAATGCTGGCTGATCCGGAATTACAGATTGCAATCATCGCGGAGCAGGTCGGTTTTAGCTCCTTGTCCCAGTTTAATCGAAACTTCTTAAAGTATGCTGGTGAGTCACCTACGCAATATCGCACAGGGTTGAAGGCATTTGAGCATTGCCAATTGAGGGTGGTTTGAGAGCATATCTTAAATATGGCAGGGAGATACTTAAATCAACTCGATGTCGCTCGGGCAGAATTGTGTCGGGCAGGTAAGTTCATTCATCCTGGCAAGGAGGAGAGTATTCGAACGGGGCAGCCCTCTATGCGCTACGGGGCCGATTCGATTGGAACTTCAACTGGTTTGCTCCCGGAAAAATTACCGTATGGTGGATCCCGGGTGATTTGCTTGGTGCCTGAAAAGCGAGAGACCAAAACGACTCTCCCAGGTTAGAGCACGATGGCTAAGAAGAACAGGACGGTCGCGATTGTGGATGATCACACCATGATGCGCGATGGATTGGCTCAACTGGTCTCGGGGATCGAGGGCTATGATTGCTGTTGGACGGCGGGTGATGCTGCGGAGGCGATGGCGGAATTGGAAAAACAGCGCCCGGATGTGCTCATCACGGATATGACACTTCCAGGCCGCAATGGCTTGGAATTGATCAAGGATGCGCTCTCGATCGCGATGGGAATGCCGATTTTGGTGAACTCGATGCATGATGAGACTCTCTATGCCCAGCGGGTCCTGCGTGCGGGGGCGAAGGGATACATTATGAAAGATGCCCCAAGTGATCTCCTTGTTGAGGCGATTCAGAGGGTGGCTGAGGGAGGGATTTGGGTAAGCGCAGCGATGTCGAGTAGGATCATACAGGCCTTTTCATATCAAGGGGGGGGGGAAGCTGTGGAAGGAGTGCATCGGCTCACCGATCGTGAGTTTGAAATATTTCAGCTCATTGGTGAGGGGAAGTCCAAGGCCGTGATTTCCAGCAATCTCAATATTAGCCCCAAGACAGTCGATGTGCATAAGGCGCACATTCGGGAGAAGCTGGAACTGGAAGATGCCGCTGCCGTCCTGAGTTATGCGGTGCGGTGGGTTGAGATGCGCAGGATGAAGCCGGAGTGAGATTTTTGGGGTGGCTGGAGCGGTGCGGAGGGATTGAACTGAGCGGTAGGTTTTGCTTTTCTAAGCTCCTTTGGGGGGCTGTTTGCCATCAGGGTGATAGGGATGATCGTCAGGACAGCTAAGCCCGTGTTCGCAACAGGTGCATAGCTCAACGGCGGGGTCTAGTAGGATACGGCCTATATCGATGGGGTATCCGCATTGTTCACATGATCCGAAGGTATGATGTTGCAATTTATTGAGAGCACTGCGGGTGCGTTTGGCGAGCCGGCTGTTTTGTTGAGTCGGAAGATGGTCGAGGACATCCCGGAGTTGGCGAGTGAGAAAGGTGGTCATTCTATCGTCAATGAGGGTCGGTGCGGGCGGTTTTTTAGAGGTAGTCATGACGCTAGAATAGGCCGCTGGCGGGTGTTCTACTATGCGTGTTTTATCTGCGACCGTGCACTGGTTGATCGGGAGACGATGTTTAGCCTTTCTTAAAGGGATGGAGGTCGTGATTTGTCGGTTGTTTGGCGCCACGCCTGTGCGGCTCTAGCGAATGCGTTCGCGGAGACCGCGGAGTTCTTGTTCTCGCGCTTCGAGGTCGTCGAGGAGGCTGACGATGTAACGGAGGGTGCGCAGGCTGGTATGTTCGTGATCGCGGAGGTAGGCGATGTGTCTCAGCCGGGCGATGCCGGATTGGTCGAAGTAGATTTCTCCGGTGCTTCCTTTGAAACCGTGGACGAGGTGGCCGCGGAGGAATTCCTCGATCATTTCGGGGTGGAGGCCGCAGAGATCCGAGGCTTCGGCGAGATCGGAGAGGAGGGGGCTGGCGGATTCACTGACACAGGTGAGCTGGTAGTGGTAGGTCATGGTGGTAATGGCTTGGGTTAGTGTGAACGGGGAGTGAAGGAGGAAGCTTTGGCGAGGGCTTCCCAGTGTGACGTTTCTTCAGGGGTGATTTCCGCGGGGACGGCGATGCGGATGACGGCGTAGAGGTGGCCGCCGGGGAGTCCGCGATCCTTGATGCGGAGTTCGGTGCCCTGATCAGTGAGGGGTGGGATTTTGATGCGGACTTCACCGGTGAGGGAGCGAACGGGGACTTCGGCACCGAGGACGGCTTCCCAAGGCGCGAGGGGGAGATCGTAGTAGAGGTCAGAGCCGGAGACGCGGAAGTCGGGGTGTTTTTCGAGGCGGACGTGGAGGAAGAGGTCTCCGGTTTTTCCGCCATTGTGTCCAGGATTGCCGAGGCCGGCACAGCGGATGAGCTGGCCCTCGGTGATGCCTTTTGGGATGCGGATTTTTGAGGTCTTGAGTTTACTCTGTCCGGTGGCGCGATCGAGTTGCTGCATCTGGAGGGAGCGCTCGGTCCCATTGAGTGCTTCATCGAGGCTGACGAGGATATCGGTATGGGCATCTTGCCCGGGGATGGGAACGTCGCGGCCGCGTGGATCGTCCCCGAAAGATGAGAAACCACCCGGGCCGGGGCGGGCGCCGGCTCCGAACATTTGCTCAAAGAAGTCGCTGAAGCCGGTGCCGGAGTATTGGTTTTCGTAGTTGCTTCCGCCGCGGGGTTCCGGGCGTGGGCCGTCCTTCCAGTTTGGGCCCAGGGTGTCGTATTTTTTTCGCTTCTCGGGGTCTCCGAGGACTTCATAGGCTTCGTTGAGCTCCTTGAACTTTTCTTCGGCGGTTGATTTGTCTTCCGCAACATCCGGGTGGTATTTCCTTGCGAGCTTCCGGAAGGCTTTGCGAATAGCACCTTGATCAGCGCTTTTTTCGACGCCGAGGATTTCGTAGTAGTCTCGGAAGTTCATAGAGTCTTATGCCGTAGATTCATGCTCCTTTTGGCAGTCACAGCAGAGAGAGACGGATGGTTTGGCCTCCAGACGGGAGATGGGGATTTCCTGATCGCATGCTGTGCAGATCCCATAGGTTTTACTTTCGATACTTAAGAGAGCAAGTTCGATTTTTTCGAGAAGTTTTGTTTCGCTCGTGGTGAGAGGATCGAGGACTTCTCCGCTGACGTCATGGATCTCCTCGGCCTGATGGCGAAGGGTGGTGAGCATAGTGTCCTTTTCAGCGAGGAGTCTCTGTCTAAAGTGGTCGAGTTGTTGTGGGTTCATGCGGTATTTGGGTTATGGGGGATTGTTTCATGATAGAGTCTTTCAGCGGCGGTGAGCTGAAGACTGCCTCGTACGAAGTTCCCGGCTTCGAAGGCAAAGGCATCGATGCCTACTCCAACGAGATAGTCGATGAGCGTGGGGCGATGGTCTTCGAGGAGGCCGAAGACAGTCACCTTACTCCCACTGCGATGGGCTTCCTCAATGAGGATGCGGAGAGCTTCCATGACAGCGGGGTCGGCGTGATCGAAGGCTTTGCTCGTGGCAGAATCTTCCGGATCAATGCTCAGGACCATCTGGGTCAGGCTATCGAGATCGATGTCGATCCGATCGAAGAGTTGCATGAATTCGTGGCAGAGCAGAATGTTTGCTGGAACCTCGGCGATGAGGTGGATTTCAAGTCCTTTTCTTCCTCTGGTGAGACCGTTGTTTTCGAGGGTTTGGAGTACTTCCCTGGCTTCACGCTGTGAGCGGCAAAAGGGGAGAGCGATGGCAATATTGGTAAACCCCATTTCATGTCGGGCCTGATTTAAGGCCCGGCATTCCAGCTCAAAGGCCTTACAGTAGTCTTCACTGAGATAGCGGTCGGCCCCACGGCGTCCGAGTTTTGGATTGTGCTCAAGGGGCTCAAAGATGCCCCGATCGATGAGATGATTGTATCGGTCTGAGGTGAAATCATTGAGTCTGACGACGATGGGATGTGGGAGGGCGACTGCGGCCATGCTGGCAATGCCCCGGGCAAGACGATCGATATAGAAATCGGTGTGGGTCTGGTAGGGAGCGGTGAGTTGATCGATTTCACGACGGAGACCATCATCCTTGATTTCGTCATAGCGGAGGAGGGCCATGGGATGCACCCCGATGTCATCGGCGATGATACTTTCAATCTGCGCCATTCCAAAACCAGCGTTGGGAAGCTGCCACCATTGGAGGGCTTGGGCGGGGCTGCTGATGGAGATGCTCCGGCAGATACGGGATTGGAAAAGGTCATCGGTATTGATCACAGAACGGAGCGAAGGGAGGTGGTCACGATAGACGACCCCTCGCTCCGGAGCGGAGCAATCGAGGGTGACTTTTTGGAAGGATTTGAGTTGGTGGGTGGCATGAGTGGTGCCGAGAATGGCGGGGATTTCGAGTTCCCGACAGAGAGTGGCCGCTTGACAGACTCGCCCACCGAGATCGGTGATGAGACCGGAGGCCTTTTCGAGAAGAGGAAGCCAGGAGTCATCGACCTGGCGGGTCACGAGGATGCTTCCGGGGCGGAATGAATCCTGATTTGAGAGATCGGAGATGAGGGAGATTTCGCCCTGAATAATCTGTGAGCCAATGGCACTTCCGCAAAGGAGAGAGTGAACGGGACTGGGATGAATTTCACTAAGGATGATCGGGTCGAGACGATCAGGGAGGGGCGTGAGGATTTTTTCGGCAGAAGTGATCGTGAAATTGTCTTTGGTGGCATCGTGGGTCCACTCGATCTCCATCGGTTCCCTGGCATGCTCTTCTGCGGCCATGGCAAGGGTGGCAAGTCTCATGATTTGCTGATTTGTTAGCGCATAGTGATGCTGGTCCAGATAATCAGTGACCTCCCCGCAAATCGGGGATTCAGGATCATCGGGGTAAAGCTCTCTGCGTTGTTTTGAGCCGGGTTGCTTTCCTACGATGGGATCTTTTCCTTGTTGATCGATGAAGGGTTTGTAGAGACGGTATTCGTCCGGGTTGACAGCCCCTTCCGCCACAGTGTGGCCCGTTCCGTATGCGGCATTGATAATGATGAAGTCCGGGAAGCCTGTATCGGGGTCTATGGTGATGAGCGTGCCGGACGTGTTCGATGGGGTCCTTTTGGCAGGGACGATATCTTCGATTGTTTCGGGCTTCAGGTTCGTTGTCATGAGGATGGTTTGATTGGCAGCCACCCTAGGGTGAATTGGTGAGAACGACTCCGCATGTCTTGTCGTCATCCGTGCCTTGATTGCACGCGTTCGGCAACTGGAGGTTTGCGGGCGGCGCAAAACCCGTGGGTTCCAAGCCGCTTGCGGAGCAATTTCGCGAGTTTGGCTTGCCGGCTTGGACTATGCGGGTCTGATGCTTGGGGCACTCGCGAATCACGCGAAGGTCCGTCACCTTTTTTCTGAATCCGAGCTCTCTGCGGTAATCCTTCTCCTTTGCCTTTTCTTGGCTTCCCTCTGACATGCTCTACGCCGTCGGGTCGGCTGTGCTGGCGGAAGCGGAAACCGGATGACCGCTCGGTTTTTGAATGATTTCTCCCAGAGAGTTGGTATTTATAAACTCGGGGTTGGTTGTCGGACTGTTGCTTGATTTGATTCCAGCCTGGTTTTGGTGCCAGCGTTTGTTGTCCGATGGATTAACCGTAGGAGTATGAATGGAATTTTGAATCGAGCGAGGTGCCTCTTTCATGGGCTGCTTATGGGGGTGGCCCTGGTGTCGCTTTGCCAAGCTGTGGAGCTGCCGGGTCGGGATGGAGAGAGCCGGATCACGGAGGGGATAAGGAGGGAAGTCCCGGAGAGTGACGGCGCGATTGAAATCCGGTGTTTGATCGGAGTTCTCGACGTCGATGAGATTAGTGATGTGGATCAAAATTTCACGGTGAATATTTTCACGAAAATCAGCTGGGATGACCCACGTGAGGAGCACGATGGCCCTGGGAATATTAATAAGCTGCTCACTGATGTCTGGCACCCGAATCTGATTTTTCTCAATAGGCAAAGAATATGGTCGTCGCTTGGAAGTTCCGTGGAAATTTCTCCCGAGGGGACATTGACACACCGGAAGCAGTTTTGGGGCAACTTCTCGCAGCCGATGAATCTGCATGATTTTCCTTTTGATAGCCAGAGCTTCGATATTCGTGTGGTTTGCAGTAGTTCGGATGGGGTGAGTGAAATTCAATTGGTTCAGGATCCCGAGACTGATTCGTTTGTGACGGAAGGCTATTCCGTGGCAGATTGGAAAATCGTAAGCCACAATACTCATTCGGAACCTCTGATTCTTCCCACCGGGGACAGTGTGCCATCGTTTACGATGAGATTTACGGCGAAACGCCTCTCGAACCACTACATGATCAAAGTCATCGCGCCCTTGTTGATGATCGTGTTGCTGTCGTGGGTGGTTTTCTGGCTAAACCCTTCCGAGGGAGGCAGTCAGTTGGGCGTGGCGGTGACCTCTTTTTTAACGATGATCGCCTACCACGTGGCGCTGAGTTCGAAACTTCCCGAAATATCCTACCTCACCCGGCTGGATGTGTTCGTATTCTGCGGAACGATTCTCGTATTTTTGGCGATGATCGAGGTTGTGATCACCACCGGTCTCGCACAGGAGGGCAAGGTCGAGATTGCTCGCTGGTTGGACCGGGTCTGCAGGTTACTGTTTCCGGGGTTACTGGCTCTCGGGGCTTGTTATGCCTACCTGTGGCATTGAAACCAATCGCTCGGGACGTTGGATGTCGATTATAGGAGGGCGGAATATCGGGGGGGCATTACGACGGAATGAATGTCGACTGCAATTCCATCGTACTTGATCTTCCTTCGTCCGGAACCGTGATAAAGCGTGATGAGCAATGGACTGGGAAAATCAATTGAACCTGTCTAAACAGTTCACATGAATCTCCGAGACCGTTTTAAGGAATGGGTAAAACGCCGCCCTCGGCTCTATCGAATCGTTTCCTGGATGAGGAAAAAACGGCGCCGGTTGACGCTGATGTTTGTTTTCACCGCCCATGTGGTGGGAGCCCTGACTTCAGTGAAAGCGATCATGGAAACGCGAACTTCCCAAGGAGCGGTTGCTTGGACGGTTTCGCTCAATACGGTGCCTTACGTTGCGGTCCCGGCCTATTGGGTATTCGGGAGCAGCGACTTCAATGGTTACATTACGGCAAGGCGTAATCACAGAGAGGAGCTCAGTAAGGCCTGGTCTGATTTTGATCGGAAATTGAGAGAGCGTGATTTGATCTATGATCCCGATCGCCTTGATCCATTTGTCACAGAGAGGTTGGCCAAGCTTCCGGCGACAACGGGAAACGATGCCGAGTTGCTGATCGATGGGGACGCGACGTTTCAGTCGATCTTTGAGGGCATCGCCCGGGCCAAGGATTACGTATTGGTGCAATTTTACATTATCCGCGACGATCGTGTTGGAAAAGAGTTGCGCGACGTTTTGGTTGAGAGGTCCCGGGCCGGGGTTCGCTGCCATCTGCTCTATGATGAGATTGGCAGCCGCCTCCCGAAAGCCTATGTTGATTCACTGACCAATGCGGGAATCGAGGTGTTGCCCTTTAACTCAACCCAGGGAGATGCCAATCGTTTTCAAATCAACTTTCGAAACCATCGCAAGATTGTCATTGTTGATGGCCGGGAAGCTTGGGTGGGTGGCTTGAATATTGGTGAGGAATACAAGGGACTCGATCCGCAATTTGGCTATTGGCGGGACACCCATATGCGGGTGGCCGGACCGGTGGTCCAGTGTGTCCAGGTCTCTTTTTTTGAGGATTGGCACTGGGCGGCGAAAGCGATTCTTAAAGATCTGAATTGGGACCCGCAACCTGCGCCCGGGGGTGGGAAGATGGGAATGCTTTGTCTGCCATCCGGGCCGGTCGATCGTCTGGAGTCGTGCACTCTGTTTTTCCTGCACGCGATCAATTCCGCGAAGAAGCGCCTTTGGATCGCAAGTCCCTACTTTGTTCCGGACGAGCAATTCATTAGTGCCTTGCAATTGGCGGCTCTGCGAGGTGTCGATGTCCGCATCATCATTCCCGACAAAACGGACAACCCGCTGGTGCAGCTTTCCGCCTGGTCATACATGGCGGAATTGGAAAAAGTGAAGATCAAAGTCTATCGCTACACCAAGGGTTTTATGCACCATAAGGTCATGGTCGTGGATGATGAGTATTCCACGGTTGGCACGGCCAATTTCGATAATCGCTCGTTTCGTCTGAACTTTGAGATCACCATGGGGGTCGCCGACCTGGAGTTCACCTCAAAGATTGCTGCGATGCTGGAGGAGGATATGTCCAATTCACGCATTGTCAGCAAGAGTGAGCTGGACGAGAAGGGGTTTTTCTATCGCCTCGGGGTCCGCGCAGCACGTTTAACCGCTCCTGTTCAGTAAGGATGATCAACAGCGGTTATTCTTGGAGAATATTGCCGCCGGGATAGCGCAATTCACCGAGCATGCGAGGCCTCTGGATGAGATGCCATCACTTTTGAGACAAGGAGTGGAGCTCCTGATGTTCCCGTAGCAAAAGGAGCGACCTAACCCAAGTTTCGCATTGTTGAGCTGGGGGGCTTATGGAACCGAGGGTTCCTTG
>CAJXVQ010000256.1 GCA_913060685.1 uncultured Verrucomicrobiales bacterium | reverse complement strand
TACGAGATCAGCCTCGGTCTCGTGGGCTCGGAGATGTGTATAAGAGACAGAGAGACGATAGCGTGATAGGGGCTTGCCATAACGACTTCCCAGCCGGTGTGTTTTTTAGATGATTTACAACACGTGGGAAGAAGCGCATCTGCGGTCGCTGCGAGGGGAGGGCTTTCGAGTTTTGCCTCAATGAGGACATGTGCCCCTTCACGTGGGAGAACTCCGGCGTATGGAGAAATGCAGGAATGTATTTGCGAGAGGTGTTCGACCATTGTAACGCGGGATTCACCCTCTACTTGCTTCATCATTGAGCTGTAAGGGGTTTCTGTATGAGGAGAGGCTGAGTTCAGGGTTAGATAAGCCTTCCTCTTGCAGTGGCGAAAGGCGGTGAATAATTCGGTTCCGATGACTTGGGCTGAAGACACTGATCTGACCTCCCAGTTGTGGAAGTCCTCCTTACCTTCCCCAATATACGATTACTCGATTCTGTTCAAGTATTTGCTGAGAGTCCGGAGTTTGCCCGCTGTGATTCAGGCGACCACAGAAGCGACGCCTCTTGTCCGTGAGCGGAATTGCAGTCTGCTTGGCTTATCGGAGTGCCAAGGAAAGCGCAAAAGTGATTTTCATGTTACTGATGGTGGAAAATCTTCGAAGTTCGAAACATCATGCGAAGCACCACACCGATCCGATGGTAAGTTTTATCACTTGCCTTGCCCTCTATCATCAAGCGTTTTGACCTCCGGGGCCGCGTTCTTAGGCAGCCACTTCGCGAGAGCTTGCTTCCTCTCCAAATGGTCGGGATGTTTGGCCAGATTGGTGAACTCATCGGGGTCCTTGCGATGGTCGTAGAGTTCTTCCGCGCCGTCGGCGTAGCGGATGTAGCGCCAGTCCTTGGTGCGGATGGCGTGGTTTTCATAGTAGCTGGTCGAGATGACGGGGACCTTGCGGGGAGCCAAGGGGTCATTCAGTTGGGGGCTGAGGCTGAGCCCTTCCAGATGCTTGTTCTTGGGGAGGTCGCAGAGATCAACGAGAGTGGGGTAGATGTCGAGAAGGCTGACGGCTTCCCGGCATCCCTTTCCCCGGGAGATGCCCGGGCCCGCGATGATCATGGGCGTCCGGGTTGATTCCTCCCAGAGGGTCCGCTTGGCCCAGTGCTGTTTTTCGCCGAGGTGAAAGCCATGATCGCTCCAAAGCACAATGATGGTATTGTCCTTGTTTGGTCCCTCGCTCAAGCCCTCCAGGATGGTGCCAACACACATGTCGGCAAAGCTCACGCAGGCCAGATAGGCATGCACCATTCCGCGCCAGTCGCCCTTTTCCCGTACTTCCGCTTGTGTGGGTTCGATGTTGAGTCTCCGGTTGAAATTAGGCGGGAGGTCGGTGAGATCGGAAAGGGGCGCTTTGGGTAAGGCGATCTTGTCCCGATCATAAAGATCGAACCACTTCTGTGGCACAAACATCGGGACATGCGGTCGGAAAATTCCGACCGACATGAAGAAGGGTTTTTCGTGCTTTTGCTTGAGTGCGGTGGCGGCATTTTTCGCGAGTCGATAGTCGGCCATTTCCTCGTCGCTTTCGGGGAAGGGACCCCAGTCCCAGGCTCCACCGGGCCAGTTCATTTGCTTCTTCGGGCGTGGGCCGCCATGGCCACCAAGATTCACGTCGATGGCGTCCTTGAGATAACCGGTAAAACCGTGATGAAGAATCTTTCCACCCGATAAGGTCCTGTATCCCTGTCCCTTAAAGTAGGCCTGAATGCAGGGGACGTCATCGAGTCGCTGAATACTCTGATAGGAGGGGCCCAAGTCGTAGGAGCCATGAGTGGTGGCATGGAGCCCCGACATCACGCTCACTCTGGACGGGGAACATACCGGTACCACGCAATGGGCGTTCGTGAAATTTCGTCCCTGCTTGGCGAGAAGATCCATATGCGGAGTCTTGACGTCGGGGTGCCCTCCGAGAAAGCCAACCCAGTCATTGAGGTCATCAATGCAGATCATCAGGACGTTCGGAGGCCGAGATGCCTTCTCGTCGGCTCCTTGAAGAGGCGCGAGGAATAGGAATCCGAGAAAAACGGACTGAATGGATTTGATCATCTGGAGAAGAGTTTACTCTGTTTGAGTGGCTTCCTTTTTGAAGACATCGAACTCGGGATTCACGCACTTCTTTCCCCAACGCTTGTAGATCGCACGAAGGTGTTGTTCTGATTCGGGCTTTTCGCCTTTGTCCCCGGTTTCCTTAATCCAGGCTGCGAGGAGGTCCCGGTGACGCTTGAGTTCCCCGGCGTACTTGGGATCGTCTGCGAGATTGTTGATCTGATGAGGATCTTTCTCCATGTCGTAGAGCTCTTCTGCCGGGCGCTTTCCGAAGAATGCCCATTCGGGAATCTTACCAAGTTCGCCTTTGGCATGGAGTTCGCGAAGGCGCTTCGTCTGGGCCTGGCCATCGCGATATTGTGGCTGGAGGAGAATGCGATCGGTCATGAAGTTGCGGAGATAGCGAAACTTTTCGGTCCTTACCGTGCGGATCCGGTCGATGGTAAAGTCGCAGCGGTCGCGGGCGGAGATGATGTGATCGCGTTGCTTGTAGCTCTCTCCGAAGAGGTCCTGACCGTGGAGGTAATCGGGGAGTTCAATGCCTGCCAGCGCGAGAGTGGTGGCAGAGATGTCGAGCGCGCTTACAAGTTCCTTTTGAACGGCATCTTTGGGAATGCCCGGACCACTAATGATCAAGGGAACGTGGACGCCTCCCTCATAGCAAAATTGCTTGTGCCGCAGTGAGTGGTTGTTGCCATGATCGGAGAAGAAAAAGACGATGGTGTTTTCAAGCAGGCCGTCGGTTTTTAGGCGCTCCATAATCTGCTTCACGTGTCCGTCGGTCACGCGAACGGTGTCATAGTGGTGCGCCCACTCTTTGCGGAAGAGTTCCTCATTGGGGAAGTAGGGAGGAACTTTCATGGTCGCCGGGTCGACCTTGTCTGTCAGTTTCCTGGTATTGGTTTTTCCTCCGCCCAGTTGAATTTGGCCGAACCATGGTTTTCCTTCCGGAGCCGCGGTCCAATCGGCATTGCCTTTCTTGCCGTAGAATCCCTTTTTCTTTCCGGTTGCTGGTTTTGAATTTCCGACCGAGTAGTGCTCGTTGCGCTTGTAGATGAAGTTGTAGTCGTCCTTGCCTTTGTTGAAGGTGGCATAACCGTGCTCCATGAAGATTTGCGGAAGGGGCTTGATTCCCTTTGGCAAGTGGATTGCGGCCTCGGGACTGCGCGAGGACCGATGCTGGTGGGTCCCGGTGGTGGTTTGATAGACCCCGGTCATCATCGCCGAGCGACATGCCGAGCACACCGGTGCGGGAACGTAGCATCGGGAGAAACGGACTCCGTTTGAGCTGAGTTTGTCGAGCGTGGGGGTCTTGCCGGCATTCACGGGGAAGCCGTAGGATTCCATCCAGGGAGAGAGGTCTTCGCAGAAAATCCAGAGAATGTTGGGTTTTTTGGCAGCCAAGGCTGTCAGGGGGCAGGAAAGGAAAATCAAGAGGAGGACAAGGTGTTTCATAAATGGGCGATGGGTGGCGTTGTTGATACGCAGGGCAAGGAGAGGATCTTCGGAAGAAAAGAAATGAGGTCTGCCGGGCTTTCTTTGTTTTCTGGAATGTGCTCCACGATAGGGTCGTTCCATGAAGGTTCTTTCAGTCCTCGCTCTGGTCATTCACAGCACGTGTTCCCTCCTTGCCGAAAAGAAGCCCAACATCATTTTGATTATGGCTGATGATGTCTCCTGGGAATGTTTCTCCTGCTACGGTGCCGAAGATTACAAAACTCCCAATATCGACGCTCTCGCGGCCAAAGGGATCCGTTTCAATCACTGCTACTCCACGCCCATCTGCACGACTTCCCGGGTCAAGCTCATGACCGGAAAATACAACTTCCGGAACTACACCCATTTCGGATATCTTAATCCAAAGGAAAAGACCTTCGCCCATCTCTTAAAGTCGGTGGGATATAAAACGGCGATCGCCGGGAAGTGGCAACTCAACGGACTCTACCACAGTGCTCCGGGAAACCAGGATGCCAGTCGTCCCGTAAAGGCGGGCTTTGATGAATATTGCCTCTGGCAGGTCACGACCGGAAAGGGTGGCGAGAAGGGCGGGGAGCGCTTTTGGAGTCCTCCGCTCGAACAGAATGGCAAGTTCCTCACCAAGGAAGACAACCATGAAAAATACGGTCCCGATATCATGTCCGATTTTCTTTGCGACTTCATGAAGCGCCACAAGGATGAGCCCTTCTTCGTCTACTATCCCGCCGTCCTCGTTCATGATCCTTTCGTCCCCACGCCCGACAATCTTGGAGACCGCCCGCGGACCCACGGGTCGAACAAGGCACCCAAAGACAAAGCGGCCAAGAAAACCAACTTCGTCGCGATGGTGGAATACCTCGATAAGATCGTGGGCAAAATCGTCAAGCAAGTCGACGACCTCGGCCAGCTTGAGAACACCATCATTCTATTCACGGCTGACAATGGCACGAATGTCTCTTTGACCTCACGCTGGAATGGTCAGGCGATTAAAGGAGGGAAGGGGAGCACGACCGACATGGGAACCCACGTTCCCTTTGTGGCGTCATGGCCGGGGAAAAGTCCAAAGGGGCTCGTCTCAAATGACCTCATCGATTTCACCGATTTCTATCCCACCTTGGCTCAAGCTGCCGGCATCAAATTGGGAGAAGATGATCCCATTGACGGAGTCAGTTTTCTCCCGCAACTCCAGGGCAAAAAAGGAACTCCGCGGGATTGGGTTTTCTGCCACTACCAACCTTACTGGGGTCGCTTCCAGGGGACCCAGTTTGCCCGCACCCAAACGCACAAGCTTTATCCCGACGGGCGTTTTTACAAGGTTCCCGGTGATCTCAAGGAAGAGACCAATCTTGCCTCAACCCAATCCGGCCACCCTGCCCACACCACTCTCGCCAAAGTCCTCAAGTCGGCACCACCGGCAACTCTTAAAGGGGGAAAACAGGCGAAAGAGCGTCCTGTCTATCCTGATTCGAAACCCCTCGGGAACGCGGACGCTCCCGAGTAGCAGTTTCCCGAACTCCGTGAGCTGCCGTGAAAGGTTGAAGTCGCAGGGCGATCAAGGGAAACCAAGGAGCTACAAGGTTTACGACATTGGCTATTAGCGTTTGGCTCTTAGCTTTTAGCCGGGCTAATCGCCAATCGCTAAAGGCTAATCGCCATGGTGGTTCTACCAAATCGCTCCGCTTTTCTCCCTGGCTTGATCGCTCTGATTGAAGTCGGTTCAGACAGATCTTGCCCGAAAGAAAAAGACAGGGAAGATGGCGGCACGATGAGCGCGCAATTTGATGGGACAAAGGTGGTCTGTTTTGATTTGGGAAACACCTTGATTGAATTTGGGCCCAGACAGATTGCGATGCAGTATGAGCGGCTCACCGCAAAACTTGTCGAGATGTTTGGAAGCTGCGATGCGACCAAGTTGAAGGAGATCCGGGATCGCCAGATCGTGGCTCCGTATCACGATCAGTATCGGGAGAATGACGTGGAGGAGTGTTGTCGGGAGCTCATCGAAGGGATTTTTCCAGTCACTGCGACCGATGACCAGGTCCAGGAATTGGCCGAGGAACGCTACCAGGGATTCGTTGATATTATTGAATTAGCGGACGAAATTCTACCGCTCCTGGGTGCCTTGAGTGAACGCTATCGCCTCGCCTTGCTTTCCAATTTTCCCTGCGGCCGCTCAATCCGTGAAGGGATTGCAAAGCTGGGGATGACCAAGCACTTCAACGCGATCGTCGTTTCCGGCGAAGTTGGCTGGGTGAAGCCCGACCCCCGACCGTATCGCAAGATGTTGGAGCAATTGCAGAGTGATCCGGCAGAGTGCGTTTACGTGGGCGATAACTGGCTTGCTGATGTCCAGGGCTCCAAGAGTATCGGCATGAAGTCGATTCTCACCACCGAACACCTTCCCTACGAGCGCTTCGAGCCCAATCCCGGCGATCATGAGCCGGATCAAAAGATTGCCCACATTCGTGAGCTCCGGGATCTCCTCTTGGGATAACTCTACGGTTTCTTTCGTAGCTCCACTAATTTTTTGACCCCCTTGAGGTTCTCTTTGGACAACTCACTCTTCCCTTTCTTGACGCCGCCTCCTTGTTCGAAGACCAACCAACCGTCGTAGCCAATGTCATCGAGAGTCTTGGCAAGCTTCTTGAGATCGGTCCCATCATCGTTGCCAAAATAGATGCCCTTCTTCGGCTTCAGGTGGATTTCGCAAGTCCGTTCCGAACCAAAGTCGCGGAGGGCTTTGTTGATGTCCTCATTTTTCCGGCCCATGTTGCCGGTGTCGTAATACATCTGCACATCCTTGGGATTTCCCAGCACTTCAAAGAGTTCCTTCACCCGCTCCTGGGTCACCGGTGATTCGATTCCAATCGTCACTCCGAGCTGACGTGCGGTTGGCAAAAGTTCCCGGATGAACCCGGCGACGCCCTTCATCACCTCGTCGTCCTTCTGGAAGTTCGATGGCCCGAAGAAGGGAAAGAGCAAGACGTCACATCCCAGTGCTTTGCAGGCTTCGAGAGACTGAACCATGATCGCCATTCCGTCCTGGCGTGCCTTTCCTTCCTTCCAAACATTGATCCGGTTCATCGCGCCTGCGCACAACGAGAAGATTTCGACGCTGTGCTCTTTCGAGGCCTTTAAGAATTCCTTCTGCAATTCCGGGTTGGAAATCGTCATCTTGCCATTCTTTTCCAATTTGCCGGTATGAATCTGCACCCCTGCATATCCCGACTCTTTGGCCAAAGCGATACTCTCGACCGAACACCGGTGCCCAAAGGCCGTTTCCATCACCCCGATCTTCGACTCCGCAAAAACCGGTAACACGGCGGAAAGTAAAATTAAGAGAATCTTCATCGCCACGACTCAACACCCTGCGGGAGGATAAGTCCGGCAAAAAGTTTCCCGACCTGCGGGAGGCCGGCGACCATCTCTGTCAGGTCATTCTTATGGATGGCCAGAAAGCTTTAAAGGATGAGGGATCTCCCCATTCCAAAAATCATCGATTGCGGCGCGATCATTGCAGCAGTGGGGGCCGCAGGTCGCTGTAGTGATACTTTGCCTTGATACTTTGCCTGACACCATGGTCTATGGTCCCATAGTCCGAATGGCGCTCGGTTAAGAACACTCTACGGTCGATTGCTGGATCTCTCAAATTGGCCAACGGCCTTGTTGATACCAGCATGGGGAAGAACGAAGTGGCTCCCCATGTTGGATGGTAGCAGCGCGGATTGTCTGAAGGACAATGTCATGGGGGAAGCTTATGAGGTTCGCCTACAGCGAACAACCGACGACACACCCAAACCCCACGCGTTGCGTGGGGCTGCTATGAAGCAGGCCTTTGGCCAAAAAGCACCATAACCAAGTGCCATTGCCCATAGTCCCGTAATATGCTGGCTGATTCATTCAGCGATACCCAAAGACGAGCCGCCAGAGCCTCCTCCAGAGCGATGGATTCTTTTCCTGAATGACGTGTGGGAGTTCGTCGAGAAGTGCGGAGCGAAGAGCCTTGGAGTGAGTTTCGGCCTCGGTCATGAGGCTGAGAATTTGTTTTAGATAGTCGTTGTGTTGCTTCATGGCATTGCTGCCCAGTGCGGTTTCAAAATCGACGATTGCCTCTGCTCCCCATGCTTCGAAAGACTGAAGCCGTTTGATTCTCTGACTCAGTTTATTTACCCCGCGGGTGGTCGGGCTCAGTGGCGCGCTGCTCGTCATCCAATCTTTCCAGTAACGATTGCCCTTTGATTGGTTGCACTTTCCACACGCGGGGACGAGATTTTGAATCCGTGTGAGGTAGCCGGTGGGCTGACCGTCCCGCATGACGGGATAGAAATGATCCCATTCGGTGGAGCGGTCTCCGCAATAGACGCAGCGGAGATCGTCTGCATCGAGCTTGAGTAAGGAGAAGGCGTCGGCCAATTCGAGCTCTGAGGGCGGGACATTAGGAATCAGAGAGCGGACGAAGGCTGACCGCATCGCGGAAGCTCTCGCCCCGATGCTTTCTCCTCCGGGCGGCTGATAGACCTCACGAGCACTGCATTTCTCCCTCTTCACGAGCGGTATCATGTGAGGAAATCGACCGCTGTCATGGACAATCTGCCCGACAGGACCGAGCTGGTGGGAATGAGATTTTGGTGGGAGAGTTTTCAAGCCTCCTTCATTGCTCTGGCCGTGTATGTGGCCATGCTTTAGGCGGGCACGGTTACCCACCCCGCAAAGAATTCAGCGCTGTGATCTCGGCCGACACTCTTCCGATTTTCACCCATCGGGGTGCGGCCGAATTCGCCGCCCCAGATGACGAGGGTGGCGCTCGCTTGGTCGACATCTTTGCAGACCTTTTCGAAGTCGCTGTTGAGGTTCTCGCCGGGACCGCCGTGGCTGTCCCAGTGGGTGTGGTAAAGTTGCACGAAGCGGGAGCCGCGTTCGATGAGGCGGCGGGCGTGGAGCCAGTTTTGAGCCCCCAAGAAGGGCCATTTCTGCCCCAAATCACCCCCGCTTATCTCATTGCGAAACCGTTGCTATCAGAGGGATAGCGGAGATTCTCCCTCGTAATTTGCTGCCACCAGACCGAGAAACGCTGGTGCGAACGCCGGTGTTGAAATGAGGGCATTTATCGAGTATAAGTTAGCCAGATCAATGAGGACAGTTGCTGAAATCGAAGCCGCCATCGAAAAATTGCCACCCGACAAGTTCGCCGAACTTGCCGCGTGGATCAATGCGCGCCAGACCTCCGAGCTTGAAAATGGAGACTTCAACAAAGCCATGGACAAAGTCTTTGTCCACCACGCTCCCTTGCTCAAGAAGCTCTCCCAGTGAGCTTGATGGATCAAGAACCCATCGTCCTCGATTTGGAACATGTTCAAGCCATCCATGCGCGTTCACTCATTGAACATGGAGGAGCCGACGGCATCCGTAATGCGGGAGGATTGAAGGCCGCTGTCACGCAAGCCCGCAATGTTTACTACTATCTTGGAGGCTGTCTCTTATACACATCTGACGCTGCCGACGATCTACTCTGTGTAG
>CAJXVQ010000255.1 GCA_913060685.1 uncultured Verrucomicrobiales bacterium | reverse complement strand
TACACAGAGTAGATCGTCGGCAGCGTCAGATGTGTATAAGAGACAGCTCCAGGTTATCGCCGACTTCGGCGTAGCTTTGATCCAGGCGCAAAATTCTAAAACCCCAGTGCGGTGCCCGTTCCGGATCGAGCGGACTCGAACTCAAAACCAGGTCGTCATCAACCTTGGCTTTCATGTAGATCACGAGACCATCAAGAAGACCGGCTTTTGTCACTTTGCGCGTAAATTCCACCTTCAACGGCAGGGTCGACTCGGTGCTGGTGTGGAGATCCACTTCCACCAACGGAGCCGGTTCACCCAAAAAGTGTTTCACGACACCCAAATCACAGCTCACCAAACCGTGGTATTCCGCGTCCTGCGGACGACTTCGCTCCATGCTGGAAAAATCAAACCCGTGCACGTCGGTGAGTTCCCAAATGTAGGGTACGCGTCGATCGTCATGCAGTGTCATCGGTTCACAAAACAACTCGAACTGGCTCGGTAAAATCAGTCCACCCGGTTTGAGCAGGCGATCGCGCAGATCGCAGACGTTGGGCACCATGGCCTCATCGAAGAGAAAATCTCCAATCTGCTCGTGGAGAATCACGTCTACTTTCTCATCGAGGTAAAACTTCGTGCTATGTACGTCCTCGAAGTCCACGTTCTCGATCCCATTCTCTGCAGCCAGTTCCTTGGCGTGCTCGATAATCGAGGAGTGATCCACCGCATAGACCTGTGCCGCGCCTTGGCGCGAAGCAAAGGCCGCCAAGATCCCCGTGCCCGTGCCAAGGTCGATCACCCGATCACCCGGTTTAATCTTCCGGCTGATGGCCTCGTGATAAAAAGCCATACGCTGCTCATCCGCCAACATCCGCTCTTGCGCATGCAGATCAGAAAAATAGTCCACGTTGGTTTGTTGATACTTTTCGGCCGGAGTCGCGATCTTCACAGGCGGATAAAACCAGGCCTTCCTTTGAGCAGAGCCACGCAACCACTTACCCAAGTGTGTGGAGGCACGCCGGATGTGCTGAGAAACGGAAACCGTGAAACGTTGAATTGAGGAAAGAGACATCATTGGATGGGGCGGCTCATTCGCGCGCCCGAAACTTCACCCTAAGGTGACAGCTGCGAGTCAAAAGCCTAATGTGAATCCATCTTCCATCGAGATCTCAACCGATGCGCCGAATCGTAATTCCAGGAACCCTAAATAGATCTGAGGCCAATTCGCTCATTGGGCCGAACGCACATGGAGAGTTTGCAGTGGGATTAAAAATCCACCAAGATATCACGCAACCGCGACAAGACGGATGGTCCAGGCACCCTCTACCTGGCCCATTTCATCAACGACGGACATCAGCACACCACTCAAAAAATAAATCCCTTACAGGAAATCCACTTCAGCCCAGCATGCCCAATCAAAAACCCCTCTCATCTTGGCTAATCACAGCCACGCTCGCTTTCTTGCCTATCCTTTCTCAAGGTGAAACGGAACCCAGCCACCACTTCGCGGAGAACAATGGCGTAAAAATCCACTACGTTTCGGCTGGTGATCAGAATCCCGGCGCTCCGGTCATCATGATCCATGGATTCCCTGATTACTGGTATACTTGGCGGAAACAGATCGCCGTCCTCTCGAAGACTCGACACGTGGTCGCTCTCGACCTTCGCGGCTTCAACAAGAGTGACAAACCGAAAGGCGTCGACAACTACGCGATGCCGATCCTGGTTGAAGATGTCGCGGCCGTGCTGAAACAGATCGGGAAAAAGAAAGCTGTCATTTGCGGCCATGATTGGGGCGGGATGGTCGCGTGGACCTTCGCAATGACCAAACCCCAGCTGACCGAGAAGCTCATCGTCCTGAACCTACCACACCCACAAGGGCTCACGCGGGAACTGGCCACCAATCCGCAGCAGCAGAAAAACTCGGCCTACGCCCGTGAGTTTCAGAAACCGGGGGCGCACAAAAACCTCACCGCGGAAGGGCTCGCGTTCTGGGTCACCGACGCCGAGGCCAGGAAGAAATATATCGAAGCATTCAAACGCTCGGATTTTGAGGCGATGTTAAATCTCTACAAAAAAAACTACCCGCAACCACCCTACGAGCTGCCGAAAGAAGCCCCCAAGGTAAAGGTCGCCTGCCCGGTCCTTTTGATCCACGGCCTCGACGACACCGCGCTCCTCGCTGGAGCTCTCAATGATACCTGGAACTGGCTCGAAAGTGACCTTACCCTCGTGACGATTCCGGGAGCCGGACATTTCGTCCAACAAGATGCCGCCGATCTCGTGACGCGGTCGATGGTTTCCTGGCTCACTCGTTGAGTCCGATCGACCCCATCAACCGGGAACGGAAACGTAACTCGGTGCAAAATTAATCATTCCCATCGTGCAGGACCTGATCGATCACGATGCAGGTTGCCAGAATGGAAACGACATCTTCGTCATCGGTAATTTCAACGCCATAGACATCGTTGAAGCTGAAGAACTCTTTGCTCACTCTGGCCACGACACGACCCGAGCGGGAGAACTCGTAGGCGTGGTCCCAGAAACTTCCCTTGATCGTGTAATCGTTCGGACCAGGAACATCCAGAGTGAACTCTTTGTGAAACCAAGTGAACTCCTTCACGACCTCGGCAAAGAGATTCCCTTCACGAAAGATTTGAAAACGTGGCTTCATCGAGAAGACCTTTTGTGCGATGTAGGCAAGTTCCCGTCCCTCTGTCGATTGAAAGGAAAGCTGATCTCCCCACGAGAAGGCTTTCCCTTTGATCCAAAACGCAGGGCGTCCGTCCGCATCCAAGATGCTGAACTCGGCGCCGACGGACCAAAACTTCTCTTTGATTTGAAATAGCATTAGCTGAGGATGTCGCTTGCTCGTGGGCCTTGCGATTACAATCCGGAGTAGTCTTTTCCATGGTGGGCAAACCAGATGTCAGAACCGAGGGTGACTGCAATGATATCTGCCTGTCCTATGGAGATGGAGCAAAGCAATCTCTCTTTTCATTCTCAATCTCATTTCCATCGCCCTTACTGAATCATAGAGTGGGCCTCCCGCCACATGCCAGCCCCCTCTTCACTCCCCATCTGGAAAATCCACACCGACATTTTGCGCACCCTGCAAAGTGGCAATCGGCTGGTGCTCGTCGCGCCCACGGGTTCGGGCAAGACGACGCAAGTGCCGCAGATGCTGCTCGATGCCGGGATCGCGGGCGACAAAATGATCGTGGTGCTGCAACCCCGCCGGGTCGCCGCACGCACCGTGGCCTCCCGGGTCGCCTCGGAGCGAAAGGGCAAGCTGGGTGCGGAGGTCGGCTATCAAATTCGCTTCGACGACTCCACCAGCTCTGAAACCCGCATCGCCTTTGTCACCGAAGGAATTCTGCTGCGCTGGCTGCAGGACGACCGCACGCTCTCCAGGATCGGAGCGGTCGTCTTCGATGAGTTCCACGAACGGAACCTGCTCAGCGATGTCGCCCTCGCCCTCGTCAAAGATTTGCAGCAGAACCAGCGCCCCGATTTGGCGATGTTAGTGATGTCCGCCACACTCGATGCCGAGCCCATCGCCAAATATTTGGAACCCTGCCCCACCCTCGTTTCCGAAGACCAAAGCTATCCTGTCGAGGTCGACTATCTTCCCCTCCCCGATCAACGCCAGATCACCTACCAGGCCGCCGAAGCCGTCGAGCGAATCATCAACGACGGCGACGAAGGCGACATCCTCGTCTTCATGCCGGGCCGCGGCGAGATCAACGGCACGCTCGACGCTTTGCGCAATCTGCGAACGCAGGAGCGTGTCGCCTGCATTCCCTTACACGGAGCACTGGAACCGAAGGAGCAGGACCGCGCCTTTGCCCCGAACTCACTGCGCAAGGTGATCGTTGCCACCAACGTCGCCGAGACCAGCATCACCATCGATGGCATTCGCCACGTCGTGGACAGCGGCGTGGCCCGCGTGGCCCGCTACGACGCCGAACGCGGCATTGGAACCCTGCAACTGGAGCCCATCAGCCGCGCCAGTGCCGATCAACGCAAAGGCCGTGCCGGACGCACCGCGCGCGGCAGCTGTCATCGACTGTGGACCGTGGTCAGTCACTCGACCCGCGAAGAACGCAACACGCCGGAGATTCAGCGCAGCGATCTCGCCGAAGTCGTGCTGCTTTTGCACTCACTCGGGATCAGGAAAGCAGCTACCTTTGACTGGCTCGACAAACCCGAGACCCAGGGCGTCGAACGAGCCGAGCGCCTGCTCACCATGCTTGGGGCTCTACTCGATGCCGATCTCACCGACGTTGGCCGCCAAATGCTGCGCCTGCCCATGCACCCGCGCTACTCGCGTATGTTGATCGAAGCCAGCCAGCGCGATTGCGTCCCCGATGCGGCCTTGTGCGCTGCCCTCGTCAGTGGCCGCGATTTACTCACGCGCATTGATCGCAACGATTCCAAAAGCCAAGGAACGCGCGAGATGTTCGAGGAAAGTGATGACTCCGATTTTATCACCCTGATGCGGGCCTTTGACTTCGCCAAATCGAATCGTTTCAGCTTTGATCGCTGCCGTAGCCACGGAATCAATGCGCAGGTCGCCCGCCAGGTGGATGAGACCTGCAAACAGATCCTGCATGCCGCCAACCAACAGAAACTCTACGACCGCAAAGCAACTCCCGCTATTCCCGCAAAAAACGACGACTCCCTGCTCCGCTGTCTCATGGCCGGCTTTGTCGATCAACTCGCCAAACAACGAGAACCCGGCAAGGACGTATGCGATCTCACCGAACAAAGGGAAGGGAAGCTCGTACGAGAGAGCGTATTACAAGACGCCCCGTACTTCGTCGCAGCAAACCTGCATCAAGTCCCCTCACGCGGCCCCATTCCACTGACGCTCCTTAGCCTCGCTACCGCCGTAAATCCCGCATGGATCGCCGAGATGTTTCCCCAGCATCTGAGCACCACCGTGGAACACCTCTTCGACGCCAAAAACAAGCGAGTCGCGGCAATGAAGCTCGTGCGCTATTGCGACCTCGTCATCGAGCAGAAGGCGCAACAAATCGATCTCGACCCCATCGCCAGCGGACGCTGCCTGGCCGAGGCCCAGCGCAGTGGTTCCTTCCCGCTCCCGCTCATGGATCACCGGGTGAAGCAATTCATGGCCCGGGTCGATCTCCTCAACGCCACCATGCCCGAGTTGGAATTTTCACCCTTCGATGAAGCTGCTATCACCGCCTGCCTCGCTCGAGCCTTCAAAGGCCTCTCGCTGGTCAAGGAGGCCCAGGCCGCCCCCCTGCTCAATGGATTCCACCGGCATTTGGAAGATGGACAAATCAGTTGGCTCAATGAATTGCTGCCAGCTTCCATGCCTTGGCTGGACAAGGGCAACACAAAGGTCTCCTACGCCAACGGCTCCCCGGAAGCCCAGGTGAAAATTCAAGAATGCTGGGCACTTGAAGAGCATCCCAGCCTTTGCGAAGGCCGCCTCCCGGTCCTCCTCAAACTCTGTGATCCCAACGGAAAAAAAATCGCCACCACCACCGACTGGCCCCGCTTCCTCGCCCGCGAGTGGCGCAAGCATCGCCCGCTTGTAGAGAGAAAGTTCCCGGGGCATGTTTGGAGGTAAGTCCCCTGCCTCGACAACCGCCACTGAATGATCTGACCGAGAATCGGATTTGGCATTTTCGAAATGGCTCTCCTGGCAAGCTCTACAGGATTCCCCCTGTCTTCCGTCGGCAACGCTCGCAAACGGCCCACTTTAAAAATTCTTAACACACCCTGTACAGGGAAAAACGAACAGCTTGCTTGGATTGACGATGATCGCGTTCCAGTTCAAGAATCGAGGATGAAAGCTGCCCAATTCACGCAATTTGCTGCTCCCCTTGAGATCGTCACCATCCCGACGCCCTCCCCTCCACCAAATGGCGTCGTCATCGAGGTGAAAGCAGCCGGCGTTTGCCGCAGCGATTGGCATGCCTGGCAAGGACATGACCCGGACATCAAATCCTTACCCCATGTCCTTGGGCACGAATTCTCCGGGACAATCGCAGCCCTTGGTGATGGCGTCACCGGTTGGAATCTTGGTGAACGGGTTACAGCTCCATTCGCCTGCGGCTGTGGCAGTTGTCGGCAGTGCAACTGTGGTCACACCCAAGTCTGCCCGGACCAATACCAACCAGGCGTCACCGGTCCCGGCGCGTTCGCCGAATTTGTCGCCATCCCCGGCGCGGCGACCAACCTCGTGCGATTGCCGGAAGCGGTTGGTTTCTCTTCCGCCGCCGCCCTCGGTTGCCGATTCGCAACGGCCTACCGCGCGCTCGCACACCCTGATCAAGCCGCCCTCCAACCGGGTGAACGGGTCGCCGTCTTCGGTTGCGGCGGTGTTGGACTTTCCGCGGTGATGATCGCCGCCGCGCTTGGTGCCGAAGTGACCGCCATAGACATCCGCGACTCGGCACTGGAAAGCGCAAGGAACCTCGGAGCTACGGCCACTCGTCGCTTCGACGAAATCGAAGATCTTCGGGCAGATGTCACTGTCGATGCTTTGGGAAAAACCGAGACCTGTCTCGCCGCCCTCAACGCGCTGGAACCACGCGGTCGCCACGTGCAAGTGGGCCTCATGTTAGGGGCTGACTCAAAACCTCAAATCCCGATGGGAACCATCATCGCCAGGGAATTGAAAATCATCGGCAGTCACGGCATGGGTGCCGCCGCCTATCCAGACTTATTAAGTCGCATCGCGGAGGGATCGCTCGCCCCTGAAAAACTCATCGCCAATTTGATCAGCCTCGTACAACTCCCTGACACCCTCCGCAACTTGGGATCTTTTCAGACCGATCCCGGCCTGACTGTCATCGATCGCTTCGCGACAGCGTAGTTTGGATTGAACGAAGCAAGGGAAACAGCGAATCCAAACAACAAGGTGACTTCTGGCCAAAACAACCCTCTCATTTTTGCCCACCCGTCAGTCACTACCCCCAACGACCACTCACTTCTTGAAGCCAATTTCGAGCAATCAATTCGTGGCCTTGCGGGAGAGGGTGCACCCCATCCCAAAGCCAATGTTGTGGACTGACTTCCTTCGCAGCGACATCGAAAATGTTCTGTGTTGCGATATGGACGGCATCGTAATCCTTCGCAAGCGATCCCACGATTGGAATAAGCCTCTCCACCTGATTCCGCCACTTTTTATAGAGCGCACCATCTTCAAAACGACCGGACGGGAGCACAAAGGGATCCAATAGAACCAACCTTAAATTGGAGTTCGCCTTTCGGCTGGCATCGAGAATGAAACGATAATCATTCTCCCAGTTCTCAATATCCACTCCGCCTAGATTCCGTCCGACATCATTGACTCCAATCAAGACACTGAGCAGATCCGGCTTCATCTGAATCGCATCCTTCTGCCAGCGCTTACGAAGATCCCCCACCTTGTGCCCGCTCATCCCGCGGTTATAAACATCGAGCTGCGCCTCGGGCAGATCCACCCCCAAGCGGGCCGCGATCAGATACACATAACTATGACCCAGATAATGATTCCGGTCCGCCTGATTTCGCCCCCACTTCATATCCGTGATCGAATCCCCCTGAAACAAAAGTCGGTTCCCTTTTTGAAATCCTGGAAGCCGGTAGTCATACCCACCTACCCCGGCCTGCTCAGCCTGCACATTTGCGCCACCACAAACCGTAGCCCCCGACGCTACGGCGGCCCCTCTCATAAAAAATCTACGTCGTTTCATTCTCTATTTCGTGATCATTCAAATTTAATTCCCCGAACTCTTAAGAAAGGTACGGACCTCCTCCCGCTGCACGGCCGGGAGAGAATCAACCCACTTCTCCGCTGCCGCTGGGTCGTAGTTTTTCCAATTCACAGCCAAATTCTTCATCGCCCAATTTTGGGACTCACCCTCCGGCAGCCCGCCGACCCACGTCGCCGCGAAATCCGCATCGTGTTTGAGAAAATCGACGGCCAGGCTCGAGACCATCTTTACCTCATTTGCCCCATTCCAGCCAGCTACTTCCTGCGCTTCGGGATTCCCCAGAAGTTCACTCACGGCGGCGGCCCGCAGTTCCAAATCCCCTGCCCCGGTCAACATCGCGGTGACCCGGTGGCGCTCTTCCCCTTGCAGATTCGCGTAGTCATTCTGGAATTGCCTTTTCTCCCCAGCATTCCAAGTTTTCATGGAATTGGCGAGGCTTGTAAAAGCCCAATTTTCGAGCTTGGCCAGCCTTTCGGATAGCTGAGCGGCGGTCTTCAGTTCGAGCGTTGGAAAACTCCCCACTGCGCCATCTCCCACTGCGCCATCTCCCATTTTTTGGGCGATGTAATCCCGGTCCGCAGGCTCCAGATTGGGCATCAGTGCTTCAATCGTTTCCCGCCCCTCGTTCCAATTCAGGACATCCAAAAAATACCGTCTCCCGGCTTCATTCAGATCGGCGTTTTGAAAGAGTTCAAGTGCTCCCGACTGGTCCTTACGGGCCTCCGTGAAGAGGGTATACCCTTTAAATCTCCCCTCCGATTTTTCCGAGAGCCCGTATGATTTCCAATCCGTGGCAAGAATTTCGGCGTAATTCATGCCACTCGTAAAATAGTGCGAGTTACCCTCCAACCGGCTTTGCCAGACTTTGGGCAGACTCGCAAAACTCTCCAAAAAAATCTGCCGATTCTTGCTATTGTTGTCATAGTTTCCCATGAAAATATCCAGACCATTGGGGAGATCCACGAGCTGGGGAAGCGTTCCGGAAAAGTCCTTCGCAAGGAGTTGACCGTAGATTGCTCTCTGCGCTTCTCTCTGCATGCCGAGGGAAAATCCTTCGACTGCCGATTGCAGTGTCTCCAGGTCTGTTTGAGCCATCTCCCTGAAAATATGATGAAGACTCCCGATCTTGCTCAGCTCCGTGGCATTCAGTTTGGCTAATTCCGCCAGCGCGAGATCAGGTCGGGCCTTGGCAAGATTTGCGAGCGCCTGACCTTGCGCTTCAGGATCCTGAATGAGCCTGATACTTGAAAGGAGAAGATCGGGATTGCTCTCCGAAAGACGGGCCATTTCTTTTTTTGAAACACCTTTCCCATTCCCCAACCTGTCTCTTATACACATCTGACGCTGCCGACGATCTACTCTGTGTA
>CAJXVQ010000254.1 GCA_913060685.1 uncultured Verrucomicrobiales bacterium | reverse complement strand
CGAGATCAGCCTCGGTCTCGTGGGCTCGGAGATGTGTATAAGAGACAGATTCTCGGAAGAACCTTTTGCATCATTGAAACGAACTGTCCTTCCCAGCCGGAGCTGCCGCCGTTGTCGCCGAAGAGCATGCCGTGGTGCTCGAGGAGGTAGCTGCGCATGATTTTGATTTCCTTCGCGCTGAGGTTGATGTTCTGCTGACCGGTCATGTAGACCATGGGTGGGCTTTTACGGGTCGGGAAGCTCTTGAGGCGACCGATCTCCATGGGCTCGGGTCGATCGCTGACGGGGTGGCCGGTGCGGACGCCGTATTCGGTGAGGAGGTTGAGGTCGGAGCCGCGGTCCATGTCCTGTTCCCAGTCGCCTCCGTCATACTTCAAGCGGATGAAGCGGACTTTCCCACGGGTCGTGCCCGCCGAGAATCCTGCGCCATCGCCCTTGCCCTGGCCGATCTTGTAGAGGTGCTCGGTGACTTCGAGGACTTGTAGTTTGACGTCATCGATGGGTGGCGGGTTAAAGAGGATGCTACTGTAGGGATTGATGACATACTTCTTATTGATGACCTTCTGAATTTTGACGACCTGCTTGAGCTGCTTTTCTTCCCCTCCACCGAGGGGTGATTCGTAGAGGCTGCAGCCGGAGAGCCGGGTCAGGATGAGGGCCATGACACCGAAAAAGAAGGTGTAGGTGAGGAGGGTGAAGAGGGATTGGCGAAGCTTGTTGTTCTTGTTGCCAAAATACCAGGCCACGAGTTGGCGCGGATCCCAAGAGCGCTTCTTTGAGTTTGGTTCCGGGACACGTTTTGTTTCGCGGTCGATCCACCACACGGACCACCCCAGTCCAAGGAAGAAGGCCCCGGCAGTGCCGAATTGGATGATGGTGGCGGCGAGGGAGTAAGAGTGATTGAGGAGCGGGAGATGAGCGAGGAGTTGCCAAACGGGGAGGTAGGAAAGGCTGAGGACGGCGCGGCGGACGAGAAGGGTGGACTGACCGTGGCGTCGGATCCAGTAGAAGCAAACCGGGAGGGCGGAGAGGAAGCCGATGGTGAGGGTCCACTTTCCCAGCCAGAACCAGGCGTGGGCATCGATCCAAAGCAGGCACCAGAGGACCACGTAGATTCCGGTCAGCAGGATGGGCCGGCGACTCTGGTGGGCGGTTGGAGGTTTGGATTCAGTGGGCATTTGAGTGGATGGAGAATCATGACCGTGACGGATCATGCCACTGGTTGATGAGCGGAGGGGGGATCATGACCGGGACGGATCATGCCACTTATTACTCCAGATCCTTTAGGAAATCCTCGCCTTTATCCTCGAGGGGATTTGTATTCGCGGGAGCGGGGAGCTGTTCGTTGACGCCGAGAGGGGCCAGATTTGCTGGTTTTTCGGGGTCGGTGATTTTGGGTTCAGGGACGGGAGGAGCCGGGATCGGAACTGGAGGTGTTGCTTCGGCGACGGGCTCGGGAGCTGGTTCATCGCCGAAGAAGTAGGGAACGGCGGTGAGGGCGAAGAGGGCTCCGGTGACGAGAATGACGGAGAGGATGGTGGCGCGGAAGAGTTGGCTGGAGGCGACCACACCGAGCATTTCCTGGGGGCTTTTGCCGCGGAGCTCGCGTAAGAATTCCTGCAACTCCTGGACCGTGGCGTTGGAGTTGGCTTTGAGCTCGCGGAGGTCGGCCTGGGTGCTGGCCATGGAGGCGCGTTCTGCTTTGGAGGGTTTATGTTGGCCTTTCATGGATTGGTCGAAATTTCTTCGGGCTCGAGAATGTGGACGAGATCGCCACCGGCTTCGCTGATGGCGGCGATGACGGGTTCGAAGTGGGAGGCCTTGGCCTCTTTGTGGACTTTTAGGAAGACGTTGCGTTGGCCGGAGGGGGCGTCGCCGAGGACGGAAGAAAGGGCGCCGGCGAGTTCGTCCGGGGAGATCTCCTTGCCGTCAAGATAGGTCTTGAAGCCGGAGTCGATGGCGACCGTGGCGAGGGGGGCTGCGGCCATCTTGATGTCGGCGAGCTTGGCAGGCTGCCATTGGATGTGGCTATCGTCCTGGGCGCGGGCGAGGATGACGAAGAAGATGAGGAGCAGGAAGCCGATGTCGCCCATTGCAAAGGCCGGGACGGAGGCGGTGAGTTTTTTACGAGGAAGTTTCATTCGACGGTGATGGTGCGTTTGGATTCCATCTCGAGAGTGAGGATGCCGCCTGCTTGTTCGATGACCTGGGAGACGCGGATCCAGATCGGGTAGGGCGTGTTGGGTGCGCTTTTCACGACGACGATGCGGTCAGCGTCGCGGGTTTTTTTTTGAAGGGCGGCGTTGATGCGCCGGGTGAATTCGGGAAGTTGGAGCGGGCTTCCGTTGAGGACGATGCTGGTAGGCGTGATGGAGACTTCGATGTTTTTGCTCTGCTCGCGTTGTTCCTTCTTCTCCTCGGTTTTCGGCAGGACCTGGGCGAGGCCGGTCTCCGGCTGCACGGCGGCGCAGACGAGGAAGAAAATGATGAGGATGAAGGCGATGTCCGAACTGGCACTGGCCGGCGGATCAACGAGCATCTTGCCGCGTTTCAGTTTCATGAGGAGCCTTTGTCGAGAGTGAGGCGGAGGGTGACGACTTCGATGAGTTCGGCTGCGGAGGATTCCACCTGGAGAACGAAGTCGTTGATGACGCCGGTGAAGTAGTTGAAGGCCATGTAAGCGGGGATGCCGACGACGAGACCGAAGGCAGTGGTGAGGAGGGCGACGCGGATGCCGGAGGCGGCGGCTTGTACGATATTCTGTGTACCAATATTGGCCTCGATGTCTCCGAAGGCGACGATCATACCCTGGACGGTGCCGAGGAAGCCGAGCATGGGGGCGACGGAGGCGATGGTGGCGAGAATGGGGAGGTGCTTTTCAAGGGCTGCCACGATGTTGACGCCGTAGTTCTCCATGCTCTTGATCACTTGTTGCTCCATCTGGGCCTGGTCGTAGTTAAGGCGGCGGAGAACGAGGTATTTTCGGAGTCCGCTGGAGAGCACGGCTGGAACGGGGCCACGGGCGGCGTCACAGAGTTCGAGCGATTCCTCGACCTTGTCCTCGGAGAGAAGATTGGTGACTTTTTCCCGGAGTTCGCTGGCATCGGTTTCGAGGAGCTTGAGGCTGCGGTAGCGCTCAATGATGACTGCGATGGCGAGGACGAGGAGGACGAGGAGGGGCCACATGAAGAGGCCCCCTTCGAGGAGGAGTTTGAGCGCGCCGGTCTCGAAAAAGCCGGCGGCAAGGATTGAGTGGAAAGTCATGATTTATTCGTCGAGATTGGCTTCTTTTTCAAACTGGGCCAAGAGCTCGGGGAGAGCAAGACGGCCACGGGAGTATTTCGCGGCATCGCTTTCGGGGAAGTCCCAGCGGCAGCGGTTGTAGCGGCGGAAGGCGCTGGGGATATCCTTGCCCATGCGGTAGCTTTCGCCCGCCCAGAAGAGAGCTTGGGCGGTGAGTTCCTGCTCTGGAAAGCGCTTGGCAAAGGCGTCGAAGGATTTGCCGCCTTTGACGAATTCCTCGAGCTTGTAGTGACACTGTCCGATGCGGAAAGCCATCTTGGGCGTCCATTCGTGGTTAGGGAAACGTTCGAGGAATTTTGCTCCGACCGAGGCGGCGACGGCGTAGTCTTCTTTCAGGTAAAAGTGCTCATTGATGCGGAGCATGACGTTGGCGATGAGAGGGCTTTTCGGGTAGGTGCCGGCGAGGGTGACGTAGGCTTCGAGGGCTTCGTCGAGTTCTCCGGCTTCTTCGTGGCACTGGCCGAGCTTGTATTGGCTGTCGGGCGCGAGGTTGTGGCCCGGGTGGTTTCTGACGATGGATCCGTAGGCGGCGATGGCTTCGTCCCACGCTTCCATTTCCTGAGCGAACTGACCGAGGAGGTAGGACACGCGCGGGGCGTATTTGGGATTGGGATAGTCGTCTTGCAGTTCACGGAGGACACGGCGGCCGGAAGCGAGATCGGCGGCGGCTTCCTCGTTGTGCTTGAGCCTGCGGTGGCTTTTGAAAAGCTCGAAGTAGCTTTCGGCGATGTGGAATTGCGTTTGGATCGCGAGTTCCTCGTCCTTGTAGACTTTGCTGAAGGCGGCCATGACGCCATTTGTGCCAACCGCGACGGGGATCATGCGCTCGATGATGGGTTGGCCGTCCGGAGTTTGGGGAACGTTGTCGAGATAGCCGACGGTGATTTCATCGCCGAAGAAGGCTTCGATGCGTCCATCGAAATTCCCGGAGGTGGGTTTGGCCTGGGCGAGGAGCGGGAAGGAAGCGCTGAAGACTCCGCTGTGGGTGAGGGTTTCTTCGAGTTCGATGGTCTCGTCCTCGCCGCTGGCGGTGACGACACGGATAAGGGCCTTGTCCCGATCGCTGGAGATGTCGCGGTCGGGGTCTTCGAGGCGGAGGAAGATTTTTTTGCCAACGTGGACAATCTCGGCTGGTTCCAAATATTCCTGATCGGTGATTTGGAGGGTGGCGGCGGAGAAGAGGGCGGCGGAGGCTTTGAGGGAAGCGTTCGAGGATTGATCCGCGTAGCTGGCGGTGAAGGTGTCAGTGCCGATGACGCTGAGGACGGCAAGAGCGGCGGTGGACTTGTCCGAGCCGTCGTCGAGCGCGGCCTCCGGATCGTCATCGACCGGCAGGATGATTTTTCCGAGGCCACCTCTGGGAAGCGACCCGTCTTCGGGGACGATAGTCGCGCTTTCAGGGCCACCGAGGAGGAGTGGGATTTGTCCTACGAAGCGTCCTTCTAGTAAGGCCGGGTTACGGGCTTCTGCGAGCGATTCGTCGTCGGCAGCAAAGGCGCGGGAGAGGACGCATTCGACCTGGATGGTGGGGCCTTGGCTGGTGACGACATCGACCAGAACGGTGCTGCTAGAATTCTTGGCTTGATCAGGATCGATGACCTCGACGGTGAGCGGGAGGCGGTATTCGACCTTGCTGACGTAGTCGTCGGGACGGGGGGCATCGATAGGGATAAATCGCGGTGCGCCTTCGACCGGGGTCTCGCTGTCGACGATTTGGATGCGGGCTTCGGTTGGTTCGTTGAGGAGGACGGTGGTCTCACGATAGAAGGCGTGACCGGGGAAGGTGTTCTGGGTGTCCTTGTAGCGGAGGTAGATTTTGTCTCCTTGTTTGACGACGACCTTTCCTTCGGTTGCTTCGGCGGCGGTGTCGATTTCGGCGAGAAAGACTCCGGTCGAGGAGCCGGTCTCGGTGGCGGAAAGCGTGAAGGGCGGGTCGGCATTGATCTGCACTTCGACTTCGACCTGGTCGCGATCGAGGCCGATATCAAAATCAAAGTCGACGATCTCGGCGACGATCCGTTCACCGGGTTCGATGCGGAGGAGTTCCTTGCGGGCTCCTTTGACCGATCCGTCGCCATCGCGGGCGAAGTCGTAACTGATTGGGGTGATCTCACCGTTGTAGTAGGTCGCGGTTAGTGATTGGGTGAGGAGGCGGTTGCGTTGTTCGGCACCGGCGGTGAGCTCGTCGAGGTAGGAGACCTTGACGGTGTCGCCCGGGGCGAGTTCGAGGATGTCGTTGGTGGCAAGTTCCAGGACGTCGGCTGCGGGCGGCATGTGTTTGCTGCCACCTCCGTTGATCTCGACATTGTTGATAGCGATGGCTTCGCCACGGTATTCCAGGAATTCGAAATCAATGTAGCGAAGCTCGCGGGATGGCATTGAGAGCGTCCAGCGATTTTCCTCCTGTTTGATTTCGGCAGGTGGGGCGGGGGTGAACTTTTGGATGTCGGCGGCGGTGCTTGGGTCAAAGTCGGCGGCGATAAAGGGGCGCATGGTGAGAGAGGCCGATTGTCGATTTTCGCGGGCACGGCGGGCTTCGCCGGATTTCACCTCGGGGCTGGCGATGGTGAGGATGGTGAGGTCATGGACGCCACGGGGAGCGAAGATGTCGATGCTTTGTGCACCTTCGCCGACGGGAAGTTCGAGCCGTCCGTTGAACATGACGGCGGTGTTACGTCCCGAGACTTCGATTCGCAGGGCTCCCTCGCGTTCCTGGACGAAGGGTCCGGACCAGAGGAGAAAATAGGCGTCCGTTCCTTCTTCGGGCGCTTGCCAGGAAAGCGTGTCGACTTTTTTAATTTCGGTCGGTTCGACTTTTTGGACGAGATCGACGATCTCCTTCCAGGAGTATCTCTCCCGTAGATTTTTGGCGGGAGTTTTGTAGACGCGGAGGTTCATTCCGGTCTCCGGGAATTTCAGGGGAGGAGCGGTGGCTGCGGGAGGGAAAGATGCGAGGTTGAACCAAAACCGTCCGTCATGGCTGCCGCGAACCTGCATGCGAACCGGGGCTTCTTGTTCGGATTGCGGGGAACTGAGTGTGATCGATTCAGTCGGTCGGAGTTCCTTCATATCGACCGAGAGTGACTTGGGAGCTGCGCCATCCGGCTCGCTGCGCCAGGCGGTGTCAAGGGAATGGTCGATCGCCATGAGCGGGCTGTGATCGAGAGCGGAGTCTGAGGCTTGGGCGCCTGCGGGGAGTTCGCCGGTGCGGGCCATGCCGAGAAAGACTCCGCCGTGAAGGCTTTCTTCCTCGATCATGAGCTGAACTTCGTCACCGCTGGAGGCCGCGAGCTTGATGTTGACCTTGTCCCGAGCGGCGGTGAGGTCGCGGTCGCCGTCCTTGACCTGAAGGTAGATTAAATTCCCGGGCTTTACCTGGTTCTTTGGACGGGAGGCGGAGCGCGATTGTTCCTCTTCATTGTCGGCGATTTCCTTCTTTAAGGTATCGGTGAAGGTCGCGTCGTCCTCGTTGAGGATCTCGCTGCTGGCGACTTCAAGCGATCCGTCGGAGGCGATGCGCAGGCGGGTGTTGCTGAGAAATTCGAATTGGAATTGCTTCTTGAACTCCTCGGGGTAGTCGACCGTGATGACGTCGCCACCGGTGACCTGAAGGACGCCATCTCCGGCTTTTGCTTCGCCGAGGATGGTGGGAAATTCGGTGAGGAAAATTCCCTTGCCTGCTCCTCCGCTGGTGAGGAATGATTCCTCGCGATCATTTCCGGGTTCGGTGCGGACGACGACCGGGATGCGGGTGTCGCCGCGGCTGATGCCGAGGTCGGGATCTTGTACGACGACCGAGATGGCCTTGCCGGGAGTGTGCCAGAGTTTGGATTCCTGGCCGAGGCGTCCGACGGTGCGGAGTGTTTCGAGTTGGGTGAGGAAGCGTTGTTCGATTCCGTAGACTTCGGCGAGGTTATAGAGGGTTTCGTTGGCAAGTTCGGCATCGGGGGCCTGCTCGAGGACGGCGAGGAAGATCTTGCGGGCTTCCTGATTGTCGTCCTGACGGATCGCAAGAACTCCCTGGAGGAAGTTGGCGCGGATCGCGATGGCCGGATTGAGATTCTCAGCGAGTTCGGTGAAGATTTCGCCGGCTTGGTCATAGACACGCTGCGCCATGTAAGTTTCACCGATGCCAAAGCGGGCTTCGATGGCTTCGGGTTGCTCTTTGTAGATGTTCAGGACGGTGGTGAATTCGGCTCGGGCGATGTCGAACTGCCGTGCCCGTTGGTAGTTGCGGGCGAGGAGGAGTTGAATGCGGGACTTGTCGCGGATGTCGACCTTTTCAGACTCGCCGAACTTGATCATCCATCCGCGGAGAATATCCTCTGCTCGTTCGTGGTCTTCCGGAGTTCCCTGGGCGATGTGAGTTTCAGCTCCGAAGAGGAGAAGTTCGACCGGGAGTTCATGTCGGTGTGTGTCGAAGAGTTCCTTGTTCGCGTAGTAGGCCTGCTCGGCGAGTTCATCTTCTCCAAGGCGGAGGTGGAGGATGATTTGTAAGAGCGGGGCGATGGGGCTGTCGGCGGGAATATCCGAGCTCATGCTGCCCATTTTTCCGTAGGCATTGCGGAGAAGGTTGCGGGCTGCCGTTGTTTCGGCACTGCCAACCGAGCGGATGGTGTTGAGGAGGCCGTTGAGAATGGTGGCCCCGAGCGCAAGATCCTCGCGGGCGATGGCTGCCTGCGCAAAAGGATAGATGCGTTTCCATGATTCGTGATGGCGATCGGCTTGCTGGATGAGTGCCTGTGCGTGGAGGAGTCGGTCGATTGATTTTGTCTCGGTGGCGAGGAGTTCCATCCCGGCCTCGGTGCTGACCCGGCCGAGGCGGAGATCGCGGACAATGCGAAAGACGCGGTTTTTTTTGTCCTCCGGCCAGTCTTCGGCCTTGGCGTTGCGGGCGGTCTCCAACCAGGTCCGGGCCGGCCACTCTCCCATTCCCCAAGGGCGGAAGGGATCCCGGTCAGCGCGGTCGCGGGATTTTTTGAGGAGAGTCTCCATCGCGTCGAGGTTGTCGGCGAGGAAGAGCAAGTTGCCGAGATCCCCGGCATAGGTTCCGTGGTGGTCGGTGTCCGCGGCTGCGCGGGACTTTAGAAACTTTTGAGCGGCGGTTGGTTCGAGGGTGGAGGCGAGGCGACGGGCACAAGAGACGTATTCCGGATTGTTGGGGTCGAGATCCATGTGCGACTTCCACCATGTGGCGGCTTCGGTCTTCATTCCGAGCTCGTTCATGACGTCACCAATACGGGTGCAGTGGGTGGCGCTGTTTTTGCTTTGTTTTGCTGATTTCGTGATCCAGGGGAGGGCTTTCCTGATGAGACCCTCGTCCTTGGTCTCGACGAGACGATACCAGGTGTCGTAGTAGGCCGGACCGGCCGGGATGTTGAGGAGGTGACGAGCAGCTGCGAGCTTCATTTCAGCAACTTCCTTTTTGTCAACGTATGTGGCGGCTTCGAGCCATTGCTCGGCGGCGCTCAGATCCTTGGGGAATTCTTTGCAGAGATTTTGGTAATACTTCGCGGAACTGGCTTTTGATTTGCCGCCGAGGTGGTGGCGATAGACATAGGCAAGGCGCGCTAGAACGAGATGCCGTTGCTCCTTGCTGAGTTTTTGCTGGAGAAGTTGCTGGCACGCCTGTCCGGATTTCCCGCCTTTTTCGCGGGTGCTCTTCCAGAGTTTTGTGACGGAGTCATTTTGGTGAGCTTTCTTCGCGGCTTGCCAGACGCGGTTGTGGTTCTTGTCTTTCGGCGCACTTTTCCAGACGCGGTCCTGGAACTGTCTCTTATACACATCTGACGCTGCCGACGATCTACTCTGTGTAGA